>JANPMG010000099.1:0-1502 GCA_031422675.1 Acidimicrobiia bacterium
GGCCGTCACCTCGGCAATCGGATACGGGAGCTTCCACGGCTCCGGCACCGTCCACCACTCGCCGCTGAAGTTCCCACCGGCGACCTGGCCGGAACATTCGAGGAGGTGGCCGACGAGGACGCCCGCGGCGAGCCGATCCCAGTCGTCACGGGCCCAGCCGAACTCGTGGATCAGCGGACCGAGGAACAACGCCGCATCCGCGACGCGACCGGTGATCACGATGTCGGCTCCCTGCGCGAGCGCTTCCGCGATCGGGAAGGCGCCGAGGTAGGCGGAGAAGAACAGCGCATCGCCACCCATCGAGGAGAAGGGCGCGCCGGTCTCGACGTTTGCCAGCGTCGACGCGGTCGACTGCTGCACGGCCGGGAGGCGCGCCATCAGGTCGTCCCCGAGAACGGTCGCGATCTTCAGGCCGGAGACGCCGAGCTGCTTCGCGGTTTCGACCGCCGCATGCGCTGCGGCCTTGGGATTGATGCCTCCCGCATTCGTGACGATCTTGGTCCGACCGTCCAGTACCGCGGGAATCGCGGCGCTCAGATAGCGCGGCAGGTCCCGGGTGTATCCGAGCGACTCGTCGCGCGCCCGATCCTTCTGGAGGATCGCGAGGGTCAGCTCGGCGAGCGCTTCGAGGCAGAGGTAGTCGATCCCGGCGTCGAGCAGGCCCTGAACGGCGCGCGGTGAGTCGCCGTAGAAGCCTTGGCCGCCCCCGAGGCGGATCGAGCGCTCAGCCATGAACCGACGGGCGCCGGTCGGTCCACGGCATTGCGATCTCGAGTTGCGCCGCGACGGAGAGGAGCAGGTCTTCGCGTCCGGCGGCCGCGATGAGATGAACGCCGATCGGCAACCCGCTTGCGCTGGCGCCGACGGGGAGGGAGATGGCCGGCTGGCCGGTCTGGTTCGTCACCGGGGTGAATGGCGTGAACGTCCCACCCTTGCCGAATCCCACCAACGGTTGCTCGGGGGTCTGCAGCACACCGAGCTCCGGCGGCAGCTCACCGAGGGTGGGGGTGAGGAGCAGATCCCACCCGTCGGCCCACCACTGTTGGAACCGGCGGCTGAACGCACCCATCGCAGTCATCGCGTCCATGAGTTCACCACCGTTGGTCGATCGTCCGTTCTCGGCCAATAACCAGGTGAGCGGTTCCACGTCACCGGGCACGACGGGTCGTCCGATCTTGCGTTCGATGGCGATGAGGCTCGACGTCGCCATGGCGGACCAGATCGGAATGAACGCAGTCATGCGCTCGGTCTCGTCGAACGCCTCGGGGTGCGCAACCTCGATCCGGTGACCGGCGGCCTCCAATATGCGCGCGGTCGCGTCGGTCGCGGCCACGCACTCGGGATCGGCTGCGTCGCTGGTACCGGGCATCGTGGTCATCAGCCCGATACGTAAAGGCGCGACGGGCGCGCGCATTGCGTCGACGAACGAGCTCGACGGCGACGCGTGGTGAAAGGGATCGCCGACGTCGTTGCCGGCGACGGCGTCCAACAACGCCGCCGCG
>JANPMG010000100.1:0-29027 GCA_031422675.1 Acidimicrobiia bacterium
CTCGTGCCGATGAGCCACGCAATCTCGTCCGGTGTCCGCGACGGCGGTCGGAACTTCCCAGCACCTTCGTGCGCGCCGTGCTCGTCGAGCGGGGTCCGAACGGCGCGTGGCGCGTCGAACACGAGGACGTGCTCCACCCGATCCACGCTTCCGTCCGTGGCCGAATATCGGTCGAGCCAGGCGCGCTCGCCGTAGAGCACCGCCGCCCCGGCCCTGGTCAGTGTGGCGATCCACTCCTGGGGATGCAGCCGATGGTTGAGCGGCACTAGCACGCGCCCGGCGCGCGCCGCGGCGTAGTACAGCTCCACGTATTCGGCCCGGTTCTCGGCAAGCACCGCGATCCGATCACCCGGTTCGCTCATCCCGGCGATCTCGGCCGCCCGAACCTCCACCCGCGCTGCGAGTTCGGCAAACGTGACCGATTCCGTGGCCGTGATCACCGCCGGCGTATCCGGCGCGCGCTCGGCCGCAGCAGTCAACACGTCGTGGAGCAGCACGCCGCGGAGCATTGCACGCACGATTGCGCCATCACTCCCTCGCTCAGGCGGCATGTTCCACCGGTGGGCCACGTTCTTCGGCCAGCAGCCGCGCGTACTCCTCGCGGGTCACGAGGCGTTGCTGGCCTGACGGGCCGTGTCTTCGGAGGTCGAGGCGGGTTTTGCGGTCGTGGTGGTAGTGGCAGACACGGCCGAGGTTCATGAGTTCGGTGCGGCCGCCGGCGGCCACGGGGACGTTGTGGTCGATCTCGAGGTGGCGGCCGACTTCGCAGCCCACGATCGTGCACACCGGATCTCGGGCCTCGATCGCGGTCCGGAGATGCGCCGGGATGGTCCGCCCGGAGTGGGACACGCGGGTCACGTCGACACCGTCGATCACCAGGCTCTTGAAGATCGAGTCCGATGCCATTCGCCGGGCGACCGACACGGGCACGGGCCCGATGTCGTCGATCTCGCAGGTCTCGCCGGGCTCGGTCCAGCCCCGTTCGTACGCGGCCCGGCTCATGTGCACGATCACCATCGCCAATGGCCGCGTTCCCGAGGTCCGTTCGGGGCCGGTTGCATTCTTCACCGATTGCTCGCAGAGGCGGACCATTGCGTCGAACGCAACCGCGTCGGGATGTTCGGGGCGACCGTTCTTCCGGTTCTCCTCGAAGCATTCGCGTTCGAACGGTTCGAGTGCCGCCATCATCTGCGCGGTGCGGTCCAGTGGACCGCGGATCTCGATGCAACCACTCCCGTCGGGGAGCCGCCGGTGCCGCAAGGACCGCGCCGCACGGATTCGTTCGTACTGCTCGAGTTCGGCGTCTCGACTCGCGGCGGCCGCGGTGACCCGATCGCATTCGGACTTCAGGCCGCGGACACCCGCAGTCCTTGCGGTCTCGAGCAGCGCGCGCTCCGCCGCCGGGTCGGCCTTCGCGGCGGTGCTGACTGCGTCGGCCTGCACGGGGGAGAGGCCACCGGTGCGCAGCGCGTTGGTGGATGCCGGTAATGCTCGGAGCCGCCGCGCGGTTTCCGACGCGCCGCGCGCCGCTCCGACCGTGGTGCCCGAGATGGAGGCGAGCCAGGCGGCGAGGTCACGGAAGGAGCCGTCGCCGACCCAGGCGCCGGTCTGATCCAATCGGCCGACGGCCAACAACCGCCCGGCCGCGGCGTACTTCTCGAGCTCGACGAATCGCTCGACCGCGATGCGGGCTTCGGGGCCCGAGAGCGCATCCGGGTCCATCGAGCCGACCAGCGTGCGGGCGCGCTCGACGAGAGAGTGCAGTTCAGCGAGCACGCGTGTACCTCCCCGAGCATCAGAAAAAGTGGGTGATGTCCATCGGGGAAGTGATGGTGGTGCGGTGAAGAACACCATTGTAACTGCGAACGCCCATTCGTGTCAATCCCGGACGTGAGAAATCTGCTTCGGACTTCGACCGAGGCACGTACCGCCTGGGTGTGGTTCTTCGCGGTGCCAGACTCATGATTCGGCTAGGTGGTAACCAGACCGACCGTTGTGAGGTCTAGATGCGCGTGCTGAGGCGACCGGGCGGGGCGGTGCTGGTGATGGCGGTGATCTTCGGTCTCGTTGCGATCGCCGCAACGGCGATCGTCGCTCGCGACGGCGCACACCGTGGAGCGCGAGAGGGACCGCGCGACGATGCCAGGTTCGACGCCATGATGCGGATTGGAGCGACCGACGAACAGATCGCAGCGGTGCGCGACACGGTGAACGCATCGGAGCGCGTGGCCAGGTACGGATTCATGAGTCCGAAAGACGCGTACAACAAGTTTTTCCGGGGCAAGCCCGGGACGGCGGGGCTCTCCGCTGCTGACTTGTGGGCAAGTTTCAGCGTGCAAGCGCGCTCCCGGCGGGACGCTCGGATCGTGGCGTCGCGAGTTCGGCGCCTGCCGGGTGTCGAACGCGCCGTTCTCGCTCGGAGCAGCGAAGAGAGGCGACGTGCGTGTGTTGCGCTCAAGAAGGCGGCCAAGCACGCTCCGAAGTCGCTTCGTGAGTACTGCGACCGCTCCTGGTAGTTCGGGAGACATCAAGCCACGCCTGGGTGGGTAACAGAACGAGCGCCGAGCTGGCATTCTGCCCGGGGTCCTTCGCAGTTCGCACCCGCATGGGCGAGACGTTCAACGACCCGAGCGCAGACGTGATGAATGCAGTTCTGCGCGAACTCGATGGCCCGGTCGACGAGGAACACCCGGACGTGAGTGCCACCGATGAGAGTGGATGGTGCTTGGCAGCATTCGCGTCTGGGCTTGTTGTCTGGGAGAACCTTGACGAGAACGCGCCCCGCCACATGAGGGGGGTCTCTCGGTCAGAAGTGCGGGACTTGTGGCGCGCCCTCGCAGATGGAGACCTTGCGACGATCGAATCGAAGCCCTGGGCTCTGGGTTACGGCTGACGCGCCAAATCTCCCGATCCTGCTCGGGTGTCATTAGCGTGCCCTTGGGTGCGACATCCGATGCCTGTTGCCGGTCGCTCCGTCGTGGCATTCTGCGTCCGTGGACGAGAACCTTGAGAAGCGCGCTTGGGTAAGTCAGCTCCCGTCGGGTGAGCCTGAGAAGGATTCTCTCGCTCGATTGGTCGAGGAAGATCACGACGAAGCCGAGACGGAGTATTATGAGGCGCTCGCAGATCCGGAGTTCGACGCGATCGAACGGGCGCGACGGCGTTATCGGGGCATGTTCAGGCGACGGATGCGTCACCGGGATCCAGGAATCGGCTAGCTCGCCCTCCGAGCGCGGTGTGGTCGTCGCTCGGGTGTGGCTAACGAACGCCTGGGTGGTGTGGTTCTCGCTTCTCGCGCTCAGCGCACGTCACGGGTGCGGCCGCGTTCGTGCCGGCGTGCCGATGCTCGTATTCGGAGATTCGGATTAGCTATACACGTATATAGCTAACAGAAATTCCGGAAAATGGGTATCGGTTCTGCGCGCTCGGAGTCCAGCGCACAAGCGCTCGGCCGAGGCTGACTCCCCATCGCCTCGCCGTCTGACGCGTCCGCGGACGCGTCACAGTGATCCACCCTCGCCGGCTCGACGTCCGGAGAGGAAGTCCGGAGCCCACCGTTTCTCGAGTGTGCTTACCGCGCCCCGGGTGAGGCGGATCACTGGCGCCTGTAGCTTCTTCCATGGATCTCAACGAGGGGTGCCAGATGGATCCGGGTGAGGCGATCAGCCGGGCAACGGAGCGCTTTCTTTCGGAGGCTGCGCCGTTGACGCCGACGGAGTGGACAACCCGTCCCGCTCCCGGGGATTGGTCCGCGAGTGAGATCGCGGAGCATGTCGCGATCGCGAACGTGGGGATCCGCAGTCGCCTCGACCGGCTCACCTCGATCGTCGGCGCGACGCCGGATGTCATCGACGAGGAGATCCCATTTCTGTTCTACCGAGGTGACGAGCCGCCCGATGTTGCGGCCCCGAGTGGGGCATGGGTCGACAGAGATAAGGCGCTGGATCGCTTGCGGGCGAGCGCTGCCGCAGTGACGAACCGGGAGGGTGGGCGCGGTGAGGACCTGCGGGACTTGGGTGCGAGGCACCCGGTCTTTGGACTCCTCGACGGCGTCCAGTGGCTGCTCTTCGTCGCCGCTCACACGGAGCGGCATCGCGCGCAGCTGATCGGATTGCGCCGCACCCTCGCGACCTGACCGCGCTCAGAACGATCTGCCGATCTGCTCGGATGTCATTGCCGCGCCCCTGGGTGGTTGGCCGCACGAGCGCCGAGCGGGCATCCTGTGCGTGTGTTCCGTCAGGCTGGTGTTGGCGACTTCGACGACGTTCTTCGGCTCTATCAGCAGCTGCATCCGAAGGATCCGGCCCCTGACCGGGGGTCGGCCGAGGACGTGTTCGAACGGATCCTGGCTTCTCCTGATCTACAACTGTTCGTGTTGGAACTCGATGGCGCGGTCGTCGCGACGACGTACTTGAACGTGATTCCGAACCTCACGCGGTCCGCTGCGCCCTACGCCGTGATCGAGAATGTCGTCGTCGAGAAACGGCTGCGAGCAAACGGGACTGGGCAAGCAGATCATGGCCGACACGCTCCGGAGCGCGTGGGACGCGGGGTGTTACAAGGCGATGCTGATGACGGGCTCGCGCACACCCGCGACCCACGCCTTCTACCGGGCTTGCGGATTCTCGCCCGACGCGAAGCAGGCGTATCTCGCACGACCTCCCACGGGTACGTAAACGAGAGATCTGCTCAGGTGTGATCGCGGCGCCCGCGGGTGTGCCGTCGCCTATGACCCCCGAAGACGGATTCGACGGTCATGGTCGACGGCACCGTGCCAACGGGTTCAGGGCCGGAAGAAGGGGTACGGATCCGCGCAGCGGACGTGTTGGGTGGCCGCGACGCGGCAGAGGGATCGAGCGGCGAGCAGCCAACGGTCGTGGACCTTCAGGAATTGCACGTCGACCTCCTTTGGTGTGGCACCTCGGATCACAATCTGCGCGCGGACAGTTCTGGATCCGGTCGGTCGCAGGTTCGTGGCTTCCAACGCCAGCTTGCCGGCGCGCAGCGCTCGTGCGATCCGTGGGACTACCCGGCGCGCATCGCCGCCTACCTCAACCGCGCGTGGGTCGCCGTGCCCGAGCGACGCCAACGCGCTCGCAACCCCGGTCGACGCGTCGCGAGCGAGCTTCGAATCATCGACCGCTCGCGGGAACGCGTGGCGAGAATCGGTGCCAGCGTCGCAGCGGTTGCCTTTGATGACGCATCCGGGACCAAAGGGTCGAGCCCGTAGGCCGAGCAGCGCGAGAACGTTGAGTACCGGCTGGCGAGGCACGGTCATGACGCTGCCCAGTGGGGTCGAGACACAGTTGATATCGCGTCGCGCGGCGGCTTGGCAGAGTCGTGGCAGCGGGGCACTGACGATGAATCGCGACACGTTCCGTCGGGCTGCGTCCTCGAGGGCCCAGGTCCGGGCTTCGTAGGGAAAGTTGAGCGTCGTGATCGGTGCCGGCCCGACCGTGCAGCCGAACGCCTGGTTTCGGTCGAGGATCACCACCAGGTCGAGGTGGTCGCGCGCAACCGCGCCCGCAAGTCGGTCGCAGGCCCGCTCCAAACCTGCGACCGGATAGAAGGCGTAAAAGCCGCCCGTGTTCTGCGATGCCCGGGCGATGACTTCAGGCGAATGAGTGCCGAATCCAATGGTCCGTTCGGTGAGCGATGCCGCGGCTGCGACGACCACCGCCACGACGATTGCGGTTCGTACCCAACGCGGAACGACCGGCTGGGTCTCCGCCGCAAGGAACGAGAGGAACCACAACGAGAACGGGACGAAGAGCAGGATCCGAGCCGGGGGCAGAAAGAGGCCGGCGAGGTCGAGCGCGCGCGGCGTCGCCAGCGCATACAGCGTGATCAGCACGACCGCGAGCGCGGGGATGGCGACGCGCACGCGACGGGTCAACAGCAGCCCGACGACGATCAGCGCGCCGAGGCCGACGGGGATCCACCACTCGCGGTAGAGCTCGGGCGAGAACATCCGGAACACCCCATAGGGCTGCGACAGGCTCTCGCCCAGGCGGTCGAACGAGGGTCGAAGCGGAAGCCCACCGTGAAAATCGTGGTCTGGATGCACCGCGTAGAACCAGAATCGGTAGGCGGCGTACACCAGCGCGACTCCTGCACCGACGAGCGCTGCTCGCACATGCGCCCGCTCTCGCCCGTCGAGCGCCCACCACAAGGCGAGTGGCACCACGAACACCGCCGCGCTGGAATCGACCGCGGTCCCAATACCGATCAGCGCGACCCCGACAGCAGTGACCCACGGTCGGCGGACCCTCATGATCACCAGGCACGCGCCGATCCCGATGAGCGCGAAGGCGCGTTCGACCGGAGCGACGGTCACGTACACGACGTAGTACGACGACGAGAGGGCCGGAGCTGCAAATGCCAGCAGGGCAGTCGTCGGATGCCCGCGCTTGTACGCGGCGAAACCGAGGCCGAACCAAACCGTCAAGATCGACGCGCCGAGAACCACCGGCAGCGCCAGCGGGTACCCCATCCCGAGTGCGTGCAAGACCGCCATCGGTGCCGCGGCGAGCGTCGAGCCGTACGACTGGCCGTAGTAGCCCGGTTCGTGCACGCGCAGGTTCGCCCATTCGGAAGCGGCGTACCAGAGCACCACGCTGTCGTACGTGATGAGTTTGCGGCCGACCGTCGCGATCACGTGGACGAATGTTGCGAGCGAGAGCGAGCCTGCCGCGACGATTCCCCACGAAACGATCGCCGGCGACCGACCGTGCCCTCGCTGCATCCTGCCGCCTCCAGAACCCGATGCTACCGGCGAGCACTTTCACGGGGTCGGGAGAATGCGGGCCTACCCAAACAAACTGACGTGTCCGAAAGCCGCTAGCCACCCGATGCAGAATGTGCGATCGTCACCACCGTGATGCCGGACTTCGAACAGTGCTTGCGCGCCATCGAGAGTAAGGACGCCCGCTTCGACGGGTGGTTCTTCACTGCGGTCACGACCACCAAGATCTACTGCCGGCCGAGCTGCCCGGCCCGCACCCCCTTCGCCAAGAACGTCGAGTTCCTCCCCACCGCGGCCGCCGCCCAACGCGCCGGGTACCGAGCCTGCAAGCGATGCCGGCCGGACGCCTCGCCAGGTTCGCCCGAGTGGGATCCTCGCGGCGACGCCGTTGCGCGTGCCATGCGCCTCATCGCCGACGGTGTGGTCGATCGTGACGGCGTGGGCGGTCTCGCACGCCGGCTCGCGTACAGCGAGCGCCAGATCAATCGGCTGCTCATCGCGGAAGTGGGTGCCGGCCCGCTCGCCCTCGCTCGCGCCCAACGTGCGCAGACCGCACGCGTCCTGATCGAAACGACCGACCTCACGTTCGCAAACGTCGCGTTCGCATCCGGCTTCGCGAGTATCCGTCAGTTCAACGACACCATCCGGGATGTGTTCGCGGTCACGCCGACGGCGCTGCGGACCGGAAAGGTGGCGGCGAGCGCGCCGGGTCAGGTGGTCGTCCGTCTCGCGGCTCGACCACCGTTCGACGGCGCAGGCATCGTGAGCTTCCTCGCGCAACGTGCCGTCGCCGGGGTGGAAGAAGTGATCGACGGTTCCTACCGGCGATCGCTCGACCTTCCGCACGGCGCCGGAACGATGACGGTGACGCCGGGACCCGATTACGTGACCGCCGCTTACCGGCTCGACGACCTGCGCGACCTCACCGCCGCGGCCGCCCGCACCCGGCGACTCTTCGACCTCGACGCCGATCCCGCGAGTGTGGGCGCAACGCTGAAGCAGGATCCGGTCCTTCCGGCATTAGTGAAGGCGCGGCCGGGGTTGCGGGTGCCCGGCCATCCCGACGGCACCGAACTCATCGCGCGAGCGGTGATCGGCCAACAAGTCTCGGTGGCGGGCGCGCGAACGATCGCGTCCCGGTTGGCCGAGCGGTTCGGGAAGCCGCTCGACGCCCCCGTGGGATCGATCACCCACCGATTCCCCGACGCGTCGGCCCTGGCCGCGGTGCCGCCCGAAGACCTGCCCATGCCGCGCCGACGCGGGGCTGCGCTCATTGCGGTGGCGGCCGCGATCGCCGACGGTGAACTCGTCGTCGATCCGGGCGTGGATCGGGATCAGCTGCGCGCACAACTCGTCGCGCAACCAGGGATCGGTGCGTGGACGGCCGAGTACGTGCTGATGCGCGCGGTCGGTGATCCGGATGCGTTCATGCCGACCGACCTCGGCGTGCGGAACGCACTGCGCGCCCTCGGAGCGGACGCAACGCCGCGTGCCGCATTGGCCCGGGCCGAACGCTGGCGGCCGTGGCGCGCCTACGCCAACGCCCACCTCTGGGCCTCCCTCACCCCACCCCACCGTTCTCGCACCGAATACGCAAGCCCGGGCTTGCGAACCACGCGTCGAATCGAGCCGAGGAGTTTGCGATGACCAGCTACACGATCTACGACGGACCGGAAGGGCCACTGCTCATCGCGGTGGATGACAAAGGACGCGTCGTGCGGCTGCATTTCGTCGACGGACCGCTGCCGATCGGCGACGGTTGGCGCGAAGACGACGACGCCTTGAAGGACGTGGCGCGTCAACTCGACGAGTACTTCGCGGGCGACCGCACCGACTTCGATCTCGAACTCGCACCGCGGGGCACGCCGTTCCAGCTCGACGTGTGGCGCGAGCTGCGCCGAATCCCGTACGGCGAGACCATCTCGTACGGTGAGCTTGCGAAACGCGTGGACCGGCCGGGTGCGGCCCGAGCGGTCGGAGCCGCCAACGGCCAGAACCCGATTGCGATCATCGTCCCGTGTCACCGCGTGATCGGTGCCGACGGGTCCCTCACCGGCTTCGGCGGCGGCCTCCCGTGGAAGCGCTGGCTGCTCGACCGTGAACAACCCCAAGGCACGTTGCTCTCCGATTGACCCCCACCCCAATACGGAACCAGCGCTCGCATCGCACCCCTGGGGCGCAAATCGCGGGTTGGTTCGCGGCTTCGTCGGTCAGTATTCAGGTCGATGCCGGTGCTCCCGTTTCTCCCGTTGGCGGCGTACGAGGTCATGCCGTTCGTGACCCTGACGAATGAGCAACTGACCGCGATCGTGGACCGGCACCAGCTCCCGCTCGACGGCCCAATCGAGCCGATGTCGAGCAACGGCGTCGTGCACTCCCTTTGGTCGCTCGGATCCGAATATGTCCTCCGAGTCCCGAAGCCCGAACCGATGTGTCTCGGAGACCTCCGCGCGGAGGTTGTGGCGATCCCGGTGGCATTGGTCGCCGGGGTGCGCACTCCCGCGCTCATCGTGTTCGACGACTCATGTGAGATCGTCGATGTTCCGTACGCGATTGTCGAACGCGTGCATGGCACCGACCTGTCGCGGCTCGCACCCGACGACGCGCGGTTGCCAGAGCTGTTCCGCCAACTCGGCGCCCAGCTCGCCACGCTGCACGCCGCGCCGGTGCCCGAACCGCATCCGTGGTTCCGAGTCCCTGGCAGATGGGATATTGACGCGCTCCTCGTCGAGACGGTCGCAGCGGGAATGCTCGACACGAACGCGCAACGATGGTTCTCAAGGGTGCTCGAGGAGACCGGCACCAACGCTTTGCAACCGAAGTCCTGCTTCCTCCACAACGATGTGAAGCCGGACAACATGATGGCGAATGATCGCGACGAGCTGGTCCTGATCGACTGGGGCGACGCCGGCATCGGCGACCCGGCGCACGACCTCGCCGGGCTGCGTGCGGAGGCGATTTCACAAGCGCTCGTCGGGTACCGCGAGATCGTCGGTGCAACAACGGACCCAACGCTCGAACAACGGATCGTGCGCCTCGCGCTCGGCAACGCCTTCGCCGGTCTCCGGCGCAGCCCTGCGGTCGGACCGAGTTGGTATCGGCCCCTCGCCGCCGTCATGGCCGATCTGCTCGCGTTCGCCACCGACCACCCGGCCACGTGGCAGCGCTGGCTCGGCCGCGCCTGACCCCGATCTTCGTGCACTTTGAGGATCCTGGGACCCCCAAAATGCACGAAAGTCGGAGCACACGGCGTGAAAGTCGGAGCACACGGCGTGAAAGTCGGAGCACACGGCGTGAAGGTCGGTGCGCCGGGCACGGAAAATCGCGCGGCGTGCGGCGGAGTCGGCACGCGTGCGACGATGCGGTGATGGCTCATGATCCGATCACGGCGTCCACGGTGCGCGACGCCGACCACCTCGAACCGCATTTCCACTTCCCGGTAGCCGAGGCCACCGCCGCCGCCAAGCTCGCGGCACGTACGCGGCCACCGAATGTGGCGCTCATCGTGTTCGACGACGTCGGCTGGGGTGACTTCGGCTGTTACGGCGGGGGAGTGGCGGTCGGTGCGCCCACACCCAACATCGACCGGCTGGCGCGGGACGGCAAGCTCCTCACGAGTTGCTATTCGGAGCCGAGCTGCACACCGTCGCGGGCGAGCCTCATGACCGGTCGGCTCCCGATGCGGCACGGGCTCATGCGCCCACCGATGTACGGCGAAGCGGGTGGCTTGCAGGGCGAGGTCACGATCGCCCAACTGCTCGCCGACGCCGGGTACGTGACCCAGGCAGTCGGCAAGTGGCACATGGGTGAGAACAAGGAGTCCCAGCCCCAGAACGTGGGCTTCGACGACTTCTACGGTTTCCTCTCCGTGTCGGACATGTATACGGAATGGCGTGACCCGTACTTCTTCCCCGAGATCGTCTATTCCGAAGAGCGCACCAAGTGGATCGAGAACGCGCCGTTCAGCAAGTGCTTCGTCCACGCCGAGAAGGGTGGCGAGATCGAAGAAGTGGAGGAGGTCACGATCCCCGTCCTCTCGTTGCTCGACGACAAGTGGTGCACCTACTCGCAGCAGTTCATCGAGCGCATGGCGTCTCGACGGTCGGAGGGCGGCGACCAGCCGTGGTTCCTCTATCACTGCACGCGCGGGACCCACTTCGACAACTACCCGCACCCGGACTGGCTTGGGCGTTCACCGGCGAAGCACCCGTACAAGGACTCGCTCATGGAGCTCGACGACATCGTCGGTCGGCTCGTCCAGACGCTCGAAGAGACCGGTCAACTCGACGACACGCTGATCTTCATCACGTCGGACAACGGCCCCGAGATGGAGACCTGGCCCGACAGCGCATACTCGCCGTTCCGCTCCGCGAAGGGCAGCACGTGGGAAGGCGGTCAGCGCGTTCCCGGAGTTGTGTACTGGCGCGGGACGATCGAGCCGGGCCCGGCGACCGACGGCATCTTCTCGCTGCTGGACTGGTTCCCCACTCTCTTGCGCTTCGCCGGCGCGACCGACGCCACGCCCGACGATCGCTATATCGACGGCGTGGACCAGACCTCCTTCCTGCTCGGGGACGACACCCCCTCGAACCGCAAGTACCTCTATTACTGGCTCGGAAACACGTTCTCGGCGGCGCGCTGCGGTGAGTACAAGATGATGCTGGCGTCCACGTCGGACGACGACCGGGATCTCCAGAACTCCGGCGGATTCAGCGGCGTCACGCAGAAGTACACCTACTCGCGCCTCTACAACCTGTACCTGGACCCGAAGGAGCAGCACTCGTACATGATCCGCAAGATCCCGTACCTCGACGCGTTCACCGCGGGTCTCGGCCAGCACTTCCGCAGCTTCGGGAAGTATCCGGCCAAATCCGTCGTCGGCGGTGTGGGATGACTGCGCTCAACGAGCGCGCCCCATCGGCCGCGCCGAAGGGCTCGCGGTTCACGCGCGCGTCGATCCTGCCGTTCACGATCGACCTGGTGTGCATCGTGGCGTTCGTGGCCATCGGGAAGGAGAACCACGGCGTCGACCGCGGCGTCGGTTGGTTCGTGAACGTGTGGTGGCCGCTCGCCGTCGGCCTGATCGTGGGTGCGCTCGTCACCCGGCTCTACACCGCCACGGACCGCTGGCCGCTCCGGCTCATCGCGACGGTCGCCATCATGGTGGTCGTCGGCGGACCGCTCCGTGCGCTGACCGGCCGGACCATGTTCACCGTGTTCACGGTGGTCGCATTTGGCATGCTCACGTTGATGATGTTTGCGTGGCGGCTCCTGCGCGTCGCCTATCACCAGACGCGCGGGCCGGCTGCGTCGGGCTAGCGAACTCAGGTGGACGGCGCAATGGGTGGACCGACGATGTTGATCGTCGATGTCGAGGCCGACTGGGCCGGCTCGGAGCGACGCGCGATCCACGCGGTACTCCCACCGCTCCTTGAACTGTTGGCGCGCGCAGATGCGTCGGCGACGTTCTTCGTCGTTGCAGACCTGGTCGAGGAAGTCCGGCCGCTCCTCGCGCCGGGCGGGCGCCACGAAGTCGGCTCGCATTCGCTCACCCATGCCCGGCTCCGGCGCGCGGATCCGCTGCGGGTGCGCACGGAAGTTGCGGCGTCGAAGGATCGCCTGGAAGCGGCGGGGTATGTCGTGAGTGGGTTTCGCTCGCCGTTCGGCGCGGCCCCGCCCACGCTGCTCACGGAGCTGGCGCACGCGGGGTATCGCTACGACGCGTCGCGCGGTCCCGCCGTCCCGTTCGGGCGGGGCCGCGGGTTCGGCGCTGTCGAGTCGAACCACGGTGTGGCGCAACTCACCACCGGCGTGCTGCGTGACCGGGTGACGCCCGCGTCGATGACCTGGATGCGCATGGCGACGCCATGGGGTCGGTGGTGGTGGCCACGTGCCGCTCGCTCACTGTCGTGTCACCTCCATGACTTCCTCCCGGACTCGCGCGGGTGGACTTCCCTGCCGACGCCATTGCGCCGGCTCCACGCACGCGGTGCCGGCGCCCCCGCGTGGCGCCTGCTCGAACACGTGCTCACGCGTCCCAAGGCCCGCTTCGTGACCTGCTCCGATTACCTCGACCTGTCCGGATTCGGACCCTCGTGCACGTCGTCGTAGGGGCGGGCCCGGCGGGGTTGACCACAGCGTGGGAGCTGAGCCGGCGCGGCGAGCCGGTGGTCGTGCTCGAACGGGATCCGGAGTACGTCGGTGGCATTGCAAAGACCGTGCGCTATCGCGGCTATCGCTTCGATCTCGGTGGCCATCGGTTCTATACGAAGCATCCGAGCATCGAGGCGCTCTGGCACGTGATGCTGCCGGAAGAGTTCCTGACCGTGGCGCGCCTCTCGCGCATCTATTACGAAGGAAAGTTCTTTCGTTACCCGATCGAACTCGCCGACGCGTTGCCAAAACTCGGACTCATCCGGTCCCGGCGGATTCTGGCGAGCTATCTGCGCGCTCGGCTTCGGCCGCGTCGGCCGGTGGTGTCGTTCGAGGACTGGGTCGTCAATCGCTTCGGCTCGGAGCTGTTCGAAACGTTTTTCCGCAGCTACACCGAGAAGGTCTGGGGCCTCTCGTGTGACGAGCTGAGCGCGGACTTCGCCGCGCAGCGCATCCGAGGACTCTCGTTGTGGGAAGTGATCCGATCGGCGGCCGGCCTCGGCCGATCCGACGCCAAGACGTTGCTGACGTCGTTCCAGTATCCACGACGGGGCCCGGGACAGCTGTGGGAGAACGTGGCCGCGATCGTGCGCCGGCACGGTGGCGCGATCGAACTGGCAACGGAGGTGGCGTCGATCGAGCATCACGACGGCGTGGTGGTGGGCGTCACCACGAGCGACGGTCGCGTCTTCCCCTGCGACCACCTCTATTCGACGATGCCGTTGGCCGAGTTGATCGCCGCGCTCGACCCGGCCGCGCCGGCCGAGGTGGTGGCCGCCGCCGCCGCCCTGCGCTTTCGGGACTTCCTCACCGTCGCGGTGATCGTGAACCGCGCCGACCTGTTCCCGGACAACTGGATCTACATCCACTCGCCCCACGTGCGGGTCGGCCGGATTCAGAACTACGGCAACTGGAGCGAGGCGATGCTGGCCGACCCGGCAACGTCGTGTCTCGGCCTCGAGTACTTCTGTCAACGCGATGACGCGCTCTGGAACTCGTCCGACTCGGAGCTCGGGCGCCTTGCAATCGCCGAGCTGGGCGCGATCGGTCTGGTCGACGCGGCCGAGTGTGTCGACACCTCGGTCGTGCGCGTGCTCGACGCGTACCCGGTCTACGGCCCCGACTATCAGGCCAGTCGTGAGTTCGTGAAGGCGTACCTCAACGAGTCGTTCGTGAACCTGCACCCGGCCGGTCGGGGCGGAGTGCACAACTACAACAGCCAGGACCACTCGATGATGGCGGGGTTGGTGCAAGCCCGTGCCGTGCTCGACGGATCTCGGGGTGACGTCTGGAAGATCAACACCGAGACCGAGTACGCGGAGTCGGACCTCGTCGGCAGCTGAGCGGGGCCGGTAACCTCCCCACGCCATGAACCAGCCGTACCTCACCTCGCGGCTCCAGGGGTTCGGCACGACGATCTTCGCGGAGATGTCCGCGCTGGCCGTGGCAACGGGCGCGATCAACCTGGGTCAGGGATTCCCCGATACGGACGGGCCGGCCGTGGTGGCCGAAGCCGCGATCGCCGCGATCCGGGCCGGACACAACCAGTACCCACCCGGTCCCGGAATCCCCGAACTCCGCACTGCGATCGCCGCACACCAGCGTCATTGGTACGACCTCGCCTTCGACCCCGACACCGAAGTGTTGGTCACGGCCGGTGCCACCGAAGCGATGGCCGCCGCCTTGATTGCGCTCTGTGAACCGGGCGACGAGATCGTGACGTTCGAGCCGTACTACGACGCCTACGCCGCGTGCATCGCGATCGCGGGCGCGGACCGGCGCGTGGTGCCGCTCCGGCCGCCCGACTGGTCGTTCGCGGTGGAAGACCTCGAACGGGCGATCACGGACCGCACCCGGGCGATCATCCTCAACTCGCCGCACAATCCGACCGGCAAAGTGTTCGATCGTCGCGAGCTCGAAGTCATCGCCGAGCTCGCGATCGCGCGGGATCTCGTGGTGATCACGGACGAGGTGTACGAACATCTCACCTACAAATCCTTCGCCGGCGAACACCTCAACGACGGCCGGCCGGCGCACATTCCGATCGCCACGCTCCCGGGGATGCGGGATCGCACCGTGACCATTTCCTCGGCCGGGAAGACGTTCTCGTTCACCGGCTGGAAGATCGGTTGGGTGTGCGCGTCGCCTCCGCTCGTCGCCGCGGTGCGGACAGCCAAGCAATTCCTCACCTACGTGAACGGCGCGCCGTTCCAGCACGCGATCGTCACCGCCCTCGAACTTCCCGACTCGTACTACTCCGAGCTCGCGGCGGACCTCGGTGCGCGCCGAGACCTGTTCGCCGCCGGACTCCGGAGCGCCGGGTTCGAGGTGTTCGAATCGCCGGGCACGTACTTCCTGACCGTGGACATCCACTCGGTCGGCGAGACCGACGGCCTCGAGTTCTGCCGTTCTCTGCCGGCGCGATGCGGGGTGGTCGCCGTTCCGAGTTCGGTGTTCTACGACGACGTTGCGGCGGGTCGATCGCTCGTGCGGTTCACGTTCGCCAAACAGCGGAGCGTGCTCACCGAGGCCGTTCGTCGGTTGCAGACGCTCGGCGCGCCGCGATGACCGCGTCCCGTACCGCGGGCCGGATCAGCTGCGCGAGCGTCTCGTTGGCGTAGGCCATGTACGCGACGGGTGTCGTGGTGTCGAGGGCCACGTCCACCGGTCCGCCGAACGGATCCTCGAACACGCCACCGAGCTCGGTGAGGATCAACGCAATGCAGACGTCGTAGGGATGGCACGAGAGCGCGGTCGGGAGGCCGAGCGCGCTGAGGGCGTACGGCCGGAGGTCACCGACGAGCAGGTCCCGGCCGGCCATGATCTCGCCGAGCTGACCGGCGCTGCACAGGTACTGGTCTTCGAAGATCTGTCTCGGTGACCCGGACGGTGGGACCACCTGGTCCCACACGGTCTGTTCCACCGCGGCGAGCCACGCTTTGCCGTCGGGCAGGAAATGCGAGAAGGACGCGAACCCGTGGTCGAACGTGGTGGCGGCGCTCGGCGCGAGTGAGAGTTCCGAGCGCTCGCCGGTGCGCAGATCCTCGGCGGTGGCCATCACCCCGGCCGCTCCGCACCCGACGACCGCGTGGTACTGATCGGCGCGCCACGCGCGGGTGGTCGGGATCTCGGTCATCGCCGCGGCCACCACGTCGGCGAGGCGGGCACTCGGAAGACCGTGAACATCCGGTGTCGCCGGTGCGATCGCCGCGAGTACCCAGCCCGAGCGCTTGTCGAACATGAGGTTGCGGCTGCCGTCGATCGGGTCGACGATGCAGATCCACTCCACCGCGCCCGGGTCGGTGCCGGCAGGGAACACGACGAGCCGATCGTCCTCGACGCCCTCCATGACCAACCGGACCGGTTGGTCCGCCGGCCAATGGTCGGTCAGCCACGCGATCACCCGCGCTTCACCGACACGGTCGATCTCGTAGATCACGTCGGCGGCGACCGATCCGGAGACCCGGGCCAGCTCGGCTGCCGGACGCCCGGCGCGCGCGGCGAGGACCTCGTTCCTGATCGCAACGCCCAACGCGCGCAACCGCGCGCCGTGCTCTTCGGCGCTCCCCGGGTCACTCATCGCAAACGGAGCCGCGACGGCGGACGGGATCGGCGGACGGGTCGGCGGCGAACGGCGAGTGCGGGCGCTACGAGCCGAGCCGGTCGACGACGCGGTCGGTCTGAGCCTTCTGCTCGTAGATGAACCGGGCGAGCCAGAAGCGCAGGAACGCGGCCAGCGACCCGCGCAGGAAGAGGGCGGCGCCGATGATCGAGACCGAGATGCCGATGAGCGCCACGATGACCGCGTCGGTCTGGGCGAGCGGGTTCGTCGTCTGGTTCGACAGTGTGTACCCGACGATGCCGACGATCACGCCGATGATCATGAGCGTCAACCCGCCGCGCGCGAACAACCGATCGCGGCCGGACGCGGGATCGCGCACCTGCATCGCGGCGATGTCGTTCTTGAACTGGTCGATGCGCTCAGGGTGCTCGATCATGGGTTCCTCATTCGTCAGTCTTGGTCAGTGGTGAAGCGACGTGGTCAATGCTCGGCTACCCGCCGAGGTACGCCTTGGACAGCTCATCTTGTAGTTCGGCCGGGGTTCCCACCCGCGCCACTCGGCCGTGGACGAGGACCGCGGCCAGGTCGGCGACGCCGAGCACTGTGCTCGCGAACTGCTCGACCACGAGAATCGAGACACCCTCGCGGGCAACCTGCGCCACGATCGCGTACAGCTCCTCGACGATGATCGGCGCGAGCCCCATCGAGAGTTCATCGAGAAGCAGCAGCGCGGGGTGGGTCGCGAGGCCCCGGGCCATCGCCAACATCTGCTGCTCGCCACCGGAGAGCGTTCCGGCGAGCTGACGGCGGCGTTCCTTCAACCGGGGGAAACGTTGGTACGACTCGTCCTCCACCGCGGACAGGGAAACACCCGAGTAGGTCATCATCCGGAGGTTCTCGCGCACGCTGAGGTTCGGGAAGATTCCTCGACCCTCCGGGATCAGGCACAGGCCGCGGCGGGCGAGTTCCTCCGGGGCGGTCCCGTTGACCCGACGGCCGGCCACCAACACGTCGCCCGACGTCGTGGGGTGCAAGCCGGCGGCGACGCGCAACGTGGTGGTCTTCCCGGCGCCGTTCGGACCGAGGAGCGCCACCACCGAACCGGCCGGAACCTCGAGGTCGATGCCGAAGAGCACGTCGATGCGGTCGTAGGCGGCGCGCACGTTTCGGAACTCGAGCAGGTTCACGGACTCGTCCCGAGGTATGCCGATAGCACGGCCTGGTCGCTCTGGATCTCGCTCGGAGTCCCGCTCGCGATGATCCGGCCGAAGTCCAAGACGTTGACGCGCGCGCAGACGTTCATGACGAGCGCGACGTCGTGTTCCACCAACACGACCGCCATGCCGGTGGCCGCCAACGATTGGAGGAGTGCGGCGAAGACGACGGTCTCGGCTTCACTCTGGCCGGAAGCCGGCTCGTCGAGGAGGAGCACCTTCGGTTTCGTGGCCAGGCAACGGCCGAGTTCGACCAGACGGCACTGGCCGGTGGGGAGCGAATCAACGCGCGCGTCGGCGACGCGGGTGAGGCCGACGCGTTCGATGATCTCCTCGACTACCTCCGCCGGGTTGCTGCCGTCACGCGCCCAGCCTTTGCGGACATCGGCGGCGACCCGGATGTTCTCCCGCACACTCAGCAGACTGAAGAGTTCCAGTCGTTGGAACGTGCGCGCCATCCCGGTGCGGGCCCGTTTGGTGGGCGAGAGCCGGTTGAGATTGCGACCGTCCAGGCTCACCCGGCCTTCGTTCGGCGGGAGCAGCCCCGTGATCACGTTGAACAGCGTGGTCTTCCCGGCGCCGTTCGGGCCGATGAGGCCAGTCACGATCCCGGGCTCGGCGGCAAGGTGAACATCGTCGAGCGCGATGTTCCCACCGAAGCGGACCGTGACCTGGGAGACGTCAAGCAGTGCCATGAAGCTCCAACTCCGCAGTCCCGAGGGCGCGATCGAGCGCCGCGAGATCGTCGTCGGTCCAGGGCCGATCGATGCCCACCCATTCGAGCGGCGTGCGGTCGGGCGCATCCTCGAGCCGGGCCAGCATCCGTTGCTTCGAGGCGGCCGACACCGTTGCGACCGCCGAGGCCACCAGCGGGATCACGAAGAGCCCGGCGACGAAGGTCCAGTTGTCGATGGCGTCGAGTAGCCGGACGCCGTAGAGCGCGAGCAGCGACAGCGTCATGACGAGCAGCGATGACGGCGAGCCCGCGAGTGGCGCGAAGCCTTCTCGCATCTGACTCACCGCGCCGTTGGGATCCCGTCCGAGCCCGATACCGGTGGCGCCGGGGAGAAGACCGAACCAACTTGCCACGCTCGGGAAGAGGGTGGAGATCACCGGCAGCACCGCGAACAAGGAGATCCCGGCGAAGAGTGCGCCACCCACCGCACCGATCCCACCGACGACGCTCAGTGCGAAGACCTGGAGACTGTTCACGAGCTCGAAGTTGCCGGACTGGATCGAGGTGAGCTGCATTGCGTACAACGCGCCGCCGAGGCCCGCGAGGCCGGCGGAGATCGAGAACACCAACAATTTGGTGCCGAAGAGGTTCATGCCGAGGGTGGCGCACGCAGCTTCGCTGTCCTTCATCGCGATCAGGCGCCGGCCGAGCCGGCCCCGGCGGATCAAGACCACGACGAAGGCAACCAGCGCGAACGCGATCGCCCCGATCACGATCTGAGACGACGCGCTGTCGAACCGTTTCCCGAACACCGTCAGCGCGTCCACGTTGACCGAACCCTGGGTGAAGAGGTCCACGTCGAACCAGCCGAACAAGGAGAACTGCGGCAGCGTAAAGATCCATCGGTCGAGGATCGTGGCGAACGCGGCGGTGCCGAGCGCGAGGTAGATGCCGGAGAGACGAAGCGCAGGGAGCGCGATCAGCGCGCCGACCGCCGCGGAGATGAGCACGGCCCAGAGCAGCGCGAGGGGATCGCCGCCTTGACCGAGATGCGCCATCACGAGTCCACCGATGCCGGCAAAGCTGAGCTGACACAACGAGATCTGACCGGCGAAGCCCACGAGGGGTACGAGCGACAACGCGATGATGCCGATCGGGAACAAGCGACCGTAGGTGAGTTGGTCCGGGACCGAGAGGGTGGTGGCCAGGACGATGCCGCCGAGCACGACCACCGCGGCGAAGACGAGCGTGCCGCGGATCGAGGGCATGGGGAAGAACTCGCGACTGCGGGTCATGCGGCCGCGCAGACGCGGGTTCGGGAGGACGAGCAGCACCAAGAACAGCAGCAGCGCGGGGCTTGCGATCCGCAGGCCGGGCAGGTACTGATTCTGGGGGAGGTAGCCGGTGAGGTACCCCTCGGTGAGGCCGAGGACCACGGCGCCGACGAGGGTCAGCGGCAGGCTCCGGAGGCGGCCGAAGATGGCGGCGGCGTACGCGCTCACGATCAGCAGACTCAGAGACGGCGCGTCGAGGGTGACGTTCGGGGCGATCAGGATTCCGCCGAGCGCGGCGAGTGCGGTGCCGAGCGCCCACGCCAACATCGAGATGCGGTTCGGCCGTGCGCCGTTCAGCGCCGAGAGCGACGGGTCGTCGACTGCGGCGCGCATCGCGATCCCGAATCGGAAGCGGGTCAACACGAGCCGGAGTCCGATCGCGGCGACGATCGCCGTTGCGATCGTGATCGCCTGATGCCAGGTGATCGTGGTGGGGCCGAGGTCGATGGGCGTGCTGGTCTGGAAGAACTTCGACATCGGCCGGCTGATGCCCGGAGGCCAGATCAACTGCGCGAGCCCGATCATGAAGAGCAACAGCGAGATCGACACGACGAGCTTCACGGTGTCGGTGGTGCCCCGTAAACCCCGCATCACCACGACTTCGAGCAGCACGCCGAACAACGGCGCGAGGACTCCGAGGATCAGGATCAGACAGACGGGTACCGGCAGGCCCCACTCGAATCGCAGTTGCCAGTACGTGAACGCGGCGAGCATGCCGGCCGCGCCGTGGGCGAAGTTGAAGATTCCCGTCGTCGTGAAGGTGAGGACGAGGCCGCTGGCGATGACGGCGTAGATCGCGGCGAGGCTCAGGCCGACGATCGTGAAGGTGAGGAACTTGTCCACGCGGCTCCCGGAAGGTCGATGGTGAGGACGGGACCCGCCGTCCCCACCATCGGACGACTACTTGAGGTCGGCCAGGGTCTTGCCGACGTCGGCAAGGGTGGCGCCCTTCCCGTAATCACCGGTGAGCGTGTAGACGCTCTTCGGGTCGCAGCGGTACACGCCCTCGGTCGGCTCGAGGTCGTCCACGATCTCGAAGCCCTTCGGCGACGCCAGGATCTCGGTGAAGCAGTCGGGGGCCCGCCCCGTCCTGAGGTCGACGGCGACGTGCAACCCGCCACCGGTCCATTGGGTGATCTTCTTCGCGTTCTCGTACACGCACTTGCGGGTGAGGTCGTTGCCGCAATCGTTGGCCGCCGTCGCGAACAACAGCCATGCCGACCACGCCTGGAGGCCGAGGGCCGCCTTGGCCTTGCCGCTCGGGAGGTACTTCTCGAACGCGTCGAGGTATTCCTGCGTGGCCGTGCCCGCCTTCGCGACCTCGAAGGGTGCGAACGCGGTGCGGATGTACACGTTCTCGATCGCCGGACCACCCTGACTGATCAACTTGTCGTCGTAATGGTTGGCGTCGGAGCGCACGAAGTCGAGCTGATACCCGATGTCGGTGAGCGCCTGCATGAGCTTGGCGAGGTTCTCCGGCTCACCGGTCCAGAGCAGCCCCTTGACCTTGGCGTCCTTGATCTTCTGGGCGGTGGGGGTCCAGTCGGTCTGGCCGGTCGGCGGATAGAGGTCGTCATAGACCTTGGTCCAACCGAGGTCCTGGACCGCTTCGTCGCCCTGGCGGGCGACGATCTTCGTGGTGTCGATGTCGCCGGTGAGGATGCCGTAGGCCTTGGTGGCGGCCGGGAACTTCTTGGCGAGGTACTGGAAGTCACCGATCGGGATAGACGAGATCGAGTTCGGCAGCGGCTGGATCAGCAGGTCCGCGCCGCGGGCCTTGGGGCTCACGGAATAGCCCGCGATCTCGGGCATCAGACAGTTGAGCCGGGTCTCCACGCCGTCCTGGTCGAAGACCGCGCCACCGCCGACCACCAGGAAGTCCTGCGCGCAACTCTCGAACATGCGCGCCTTGACGTCGAACAGCTTGGCGTCACGTTCGTCGACGACGATCTTGCGGCCGTTGATCCCCCCGGCGTCGTTGCACCATTTGGCGAAGACCTCGGCCGCGTCGAACAGCTCCTGGTTGAGGCCGGGCCGGCCGACAAATCCGGTGTCGGAGAACGTGGCGATGCGGATCTCCGACGCCGAGACGCCGACGGCTGGGGATCCGGTCGGGCTGCCGTCCTGACAGATGACGTCGGTCGATCCGAATGCACCCTTGGTGCCGGATCCGGCGTCGGGGCCCGCCGTGGTGGAGCTGGTGTCGGGACTGCTCGTCGGCGAGCTGCTGCGCCCGCATGCGACGAGCGTGAACGCGATCACGCAGACGAATGCGAACAACCGGAAGTGCTTCACGAATCCCCCTCATCGATCGCAGCAAGCGATCACGTCACCAACCTGACGACCCGTCAGGTTGGCAAGAGAATGCCTTGTCCGTGCGGCGAGTGCAAGAACCCGCCGCCCAGTGCCGGCAGCCCCGGACGAATCGGTCGTCCGGGGCTAGCGCTCCGACTGGGCGGTGCCTCGGTCCGACGGTGTCGTCCCCGCAGCCCGCCGCCGACCGGCTTCGAATCGCGCGACCAGCTCGAACACGGCGTCCGGCGTGCGCCGCTCGGGCACCGCGACCGGAGCCACCGGCTCACGGTCCGAAGCGGGCGGGATTCGCCGGGGGAGCGACGGCTCGGCTTCGACTGGAGCAAGGAGCGCGGCCGGGATGTGCACGACGGCTGTCGTCCCCGTGTCCGGCCCGTCGCGCATTCCGTCGCGTAATGCGACGCTCACGCCGGTGCGTTCACCGAGTCGCGCCACCACGACGAGGCCGAGCGACTGGGTGATGTCGAAGCCGGGGAGCGGAGGATGCGCCAGGATCTCGTTGAGCGCGTCGAGCCGGTCGACCGAGAGGCCCGGGCCGGCGTCGGTGATCGACAGCTCGAGTCCTGCCGGTCGGCGCCGCGCGTCGATGCGGACGCGCGAGTCCGGCGGTGACGACGCGGTTGCGTTCTCGATGAGCTCGGCGAGCAGGTGGCCCAAATCGACAGCGATGGGTCCGAGGACACCGACGTCGGGGGGTATCCCGAAGCAGTCGACCCTCGTGAATTGCTCGATCTCGGAGACGGCCTCGCGCAGCACTTCGAGGACCGGGACGGGCGCGGTGTGGGTGCGCGGGTTCTCCATTCCGGCCAGGACCAGAAAGCTCTCGGCGTTGCGGCGCATGCGCTGCGCGAGGTGATCGAGTTGGAAGAGCATGCCGAGCCGGTCGGGGTCGGTGTCGGCGCGTTCGAGCCGATCGATGAGATCGATCTGCCGGCCGAGCAGTGGTTGATTCCGCTGCGCAAGGTTGACGTACAGGTCGCCGATGTCATCGCGCTGGCATCGCCGCTGGGCATTGGTCAGTTCGATGGTGGCTCGATCGATGTCCACGACCGCGCGCGCGATGTCACCGACCTCGTCGTGCGTTCGCACGGCCACCGGCGCCGGGACCGTACGGCGGTCGAACTCGGAACGACGCGTTTCGGCGTCACCATGCGGGCGCGAGGCCACCGCGGCGGCGGCCGCGGCAACTGTCCGCAGCGGCCGCCGGATAGCGCGGATGAGGATGGCCCCCACGATCAGCAGCGAGAGCGCACTGGCGGCCACGATCAGAATGCGCCGGACCAGCGCATCGCGTGCATCCGACCGGCCCTGCATCGCCATCCGGGTTCCGGCGCCTTCGACCGCACGGCCGATGGTGTGAAGGACGTCGAGTTGCGAGGTGGAGACTCGTAGCCAGCCGGACGGAGTGAGGAAGGGTACGGCGCCCATAAGCGTCGGCGCCCGCAATCCGGCGACGGTGGCCCGGCGCGCACCTACCACTCGAACCGCGTCCTCCACTGCCGCACCGGCGAACGTGCTCGCGGCGGCGACTGCGGGTCCGGAGCGGCTGGTGATGTCGGTGTCCAGCGCGCGAACCCGATCGGCCAACGCGCGGCTGGTCTGGCGCCGGGCGACTGCCGTCATCACCGCGGCCTGTTCGAGGGCAAGGGCGCGTTCGAGGCCGGCGCCGAGCGCGCGGGCGCGCAACTCGGGCGTCGGGTCGCCGGGCCCGCGGGGTACCCCGCGTCGGGGCGCGGCAACAGCATCGATGGCGCGACCGACGGATGCCGACACGCGATCGAAGCGGTTCAACGTCGCGGTGTCGCTCGTCAGCCGTCGATCGATCTGGACGCGGCCGGTGCGCAGCGCGGTCCATCCCGCGATGACGGCGTCGAACGCGAGCGCCTCGGATGGGTCGACCCGCGCGAACTGAGAGCGGAGCTGGACGAAGTTCCGCACGCTCCGATCGGTGAACGGCCGCGCCGCGGCGAGCGCCGATCGAGCGCTGGGTTCTCCCGAAGCCCCGAACCAGGCGGAGAGGGTTGCCTCCCGCTCGATCCGGCGTTGCACTTCGCTGAGCGCGTTCATCGCGCGGACGCGATCGAGGACCGGTTCGGTGGCGCGCCACTCGTCGAGACGGTCGCCGATCATCGGCGCGCCGGACACGACGACGGCGATGATGCCGGCGGCGACGAGCGCGATGAGCTTGGTCCGAAGTCTGAGGCGTAGCAGCATGGTCGATTCGTTTCCGCGCCCCGTGGGCGAAGCGAGCCGGGCATTCTGGCGGATCAAACCGGATAAATGCAATGAGCACGACAAAGCGGCCAACGAGCCGGACAAAGCGGTAGGAATGCGGTCGGAGCCGTGTCGGTACAGATTTCACTACGGTGCGGCGGTGGACATCCCCGACGCGACCCAAACCCGGCTTCCGGCGGGCGGACTCGCCGCCAGTGACGTGTTGGCCGAGGTCGACGGGCGCCGCGCGCGTGAGCCCGACGTCCATGCCGCCCGCCTGTTCGGTCTCGTCTATCCGACGGGACACCAGGACCTCGAAGAACTCATCGCCGCGGTGAGCCGCCGCTATTTGTTCGGGAACGCGTTGAACCCGTTCAAGTTCCCCGAGATCGCCCGCTTCGAAGGGGAAGTGGTCGCGATGACGGGTGGGCTCGTGCACCTGCCCGAGGGCGGTGGCGGCTCGATGACTTCGGGTGGCACCGAATCGATCCTGATGTCGATGCTGGTGAACCGCGAGCGCGCCACCGCGCGCGGAATCGTGCGGCCCGCGATCCTGGCGCCGAGCTCCGCGCATCCGGCCTACGCCAAGGCCGCGCACTACTTCGGCATGGACCTCGTGCGCATTCCGTTGGACGAGCACTATCGAGCCGATGTCGCCGCCGCTCGTGAACTCGTCGGCCCGAACACTGCGGTGATCGTCGCGTCGGCGTTCAACTATCCCTACGGCGTGATGGACCCCGTAGTGGAGCTGGCGGCGATCGCGAGCGAACGGGGTATTGGCTGTCACGTCGATGCGTGCATCGGTGGGTTCGTGCTGCCGTTCCTCGAGGCGCTCGGTCACGATGTTCCGCCCTGGGACTTCCGGGTCGATGGTGTCACCGAGATCAGTGCCGACGTCCACAAGTACGGCTACACCGTGAAGGGTGCGTCGGTCGTGTTGCACCGAGATCCGGACTGGTTCGGTCACCAGTTCTTCATCTACGACCAGTGGGGATCGGGTCTGTACGGTTCGCCCGGTGTCGCGGGCGCAAAGCCGGCGGCGCCGATCGTCGCGGCCTGGGCGGTGATGCAGTTCCTCGGTCACGCGGGCTACGTCGACATCATGCGGGACCTGATGACGACGGTCGCGCGGGTGCGGACCACCGTCGAGCGCCTCGAAGGAATCGAGGTCGTCGGCGACCCCGTCGGGCCGGTGCTCGCGATCCGATCGGACACGATCGATCTGTACGCCGTCGCCGATGTGATGGACGAGCGCGGCTGGCACGTCAATCGCAATACCGATCCCCACGGGCTGCACCTGATGCTCTCGCCCGCGCACGGGCTCGTGGTCGAACTGTTGGTGGACGATCTCGCCGATGCCGTCGCGCATCACGGCGAGTCCCAAGGCAAGGAGGCGCGTTACTCATGACTCCCGACGATCTGGTGGAGATCGAGGCGATCAAGCAGGTGAAGTACCGGTACTTCCGGTTCCTCGACCTGAAACAGTGGGATGACATCGCGGAACTGTTCGTCCCCGAGGCCACGTGCGCGTACAGCGCAGGTGCGTACTCATACGAAGGACGGGACGCGATCGTTGCGTTCTTCCGCAAGAGCATGGGGCGCGAGACGTTCCTATCGTCCCACAAGGCCCACCATCCCGAGATCACACTGACCGGCGCGGACGCCGCCACGGGCATCTGGTCGCTCGAGGACTGGGTCATCGACACGCAGTGGGAACTCGACATCCGCGGCGCCGCGTTCTACACCGACGACTACGTGAAGCGCGACGGCGAATGGAAGATCTTGCGCACCGCGTACAAGCGGGTGATGGAGGAGCTGTCGCCGCGTGCGGGCCGGACGGGCCTGCAACTCACCGCGTCCTACTGGGGGACCGGCGGGCGTAGCTCGCTGCCCGCGCCCGAATGAACCCTGACGATGGGAGCCGGTGATGGCCGACGAATCTCCGGTGTTCGCGGTGGCGGCTGCGGACGAAGGTCGCCACCCGCCGGGCGAGGAGGAACTGTGGGGCGAGTCCTGGTACCTCGATTGGGCCGCGCCCGATTGTGGCTACGGGGGCTACGTCCGGCTCGGGCTCTACCCCAATCTCGGAAGGGCGTGGTGGTGGATCGCGCTGGTCGGCAAGGACACGCCACTGGTCCTGACCGTGGAGCACGACCTGCCCTGTCCCGATGGTGACGCCGCGCTCAGCGTGGCGGCCGACGGCACCGCGTACTCGCTCGGTGCGCTCGAACCGTTCGGCGATTTTCGGGTCACGAGCCGCGCCACCGGCGTGGTGCTCCCGGATCCGGCCCAGGCGTTCCATGGACTCGAAGGTGAACGAGTCCCGGTCGCGCTGGACCTCACGTGGTCCGCGCGCGCCGAAGTGTTCCCGTACGCGATGACCACCCGGTACGAGATCTCCAGCTGGGTGACCGGCACCGTGACCGTGGGCGACGAGACGATCGCGGTCGACTGCGGTGGTCAACGGGATCACTCGTGGGGCGTGCGGGACTGGTGGCTCTTCCCCTGGAACTGGACCTCGGGTGCCTTCGCCGACGGCTCGTTCGTCCACGCGGCCCGGTCCATTATCCCGGGCCTCGACGTGTTCTCCACCGGGTACACGGTGGCGCCCGATGGTGTGCTCACGCCCGCGGCCACCGTGGAGAACGCGGTGGACATCGACGCCGAGAAGATCCCGACCGCAGCGCGTCAACAGATCGGCGATGTTGTTTTCACCACCGAGCCGGTTGGCCACGCGCCGATCCTGCTCGTTGCGCCCGATGGCCGGGAGACGCGCTTTCCGCGCGCGATGTGTCGGTACACCACCCCCGACGGGCTGGTCGGTACCGGCTGGACCGAATACAACTGGCCACCCGACTTCCCCTGATTCCCCTGATTCCCCGGCAACTCCGGTCGGGCCGCCCGGCCTATTGACCCACCGTGGTCGGATCGTCACGATCAGTGGTTCTATGCGCGCCAGGGGGGCAGCATTCGCGACGGTTCCGGCGGTGGTCGGGGGCCTTTGGGTACAGGCGCAACGCTGCGCGCATGCGCCCCTCCCGATGTTCGACGATCTGGACCTGACGGGGTATTACGGCACCGGCGCAGCGGCGCGTCCCGGCACGCCGCTGCGAGTCGCCGTCCTCGGCGACAGCACGTTCACCGGTCCGGGTCTCAGCCACGCGCGTGACGTGTTCGTGGCCCAAGCCGCGCAGCGGCTGCCGACCCGGCTCCACCTCGCGCGCTATGCCGTCGGCGGGTCCCGCATCGCCGACGTCTTCATGCACCAGCTCCCCGCGGTGATCCACGCGGCGCCCGAGATCGCGATCATCTCCGTCGGGGCGAACGACGCGATCCACTCGACGCCCCTGGTCCAGTTCGAGCGCGATCTGCGCGCCGTGATCGGTGCCCTCGATCGGGCCGGTATCGAGACGATCCTCTGCGGTCTCATCGATCTGTCGGTCGTGCCCCGGATACCGACCGCACTCAAATCGATGCTCGCTTGGCGGGGCTGCGCGTACGAGCGCCGCAAAGCTCGAGCCATCCACCCAGCCGCGCGCGCGGTGTATGCCGGTGCCACCCGGCTCGTCAACGAGTCCTTTCGCGCGCGCGGCGAGGAGTTCTTCACCGCGGATCGGTTCCACCCGAACGCGGCCGGTCATCGGTGCCTGGCCGACGGCCTGACGCCCTACCTCGCCGCCGCGGTAGCGCGCGTCGAGGCGATGCCTGGCTCGGACGCTCGCCGACCGGCGATCGCGTAGAGGGCGAGAGGGCGAGCGGATACGCAACGTGGCGCCGTCCGACTTCCGCTCGCCCGTGGCCTGAGCGGCCCGTGAACGAAGTGAACAAGAGCGGAGAATCAGCGCGATGCTGAGGGCATGACCGACACGGTTCTCTATGCGCGCGACGGCCACGTCGCCACCATCACGTACAACCGCCCCCATGCACTCAACGCGGTGAACGGCGAACTCCGCCAGGACCTGAACTCGGCATGGGAAAAGTTCCGGGCCGACGAGGACGCGTGGGTGGGCATTGTCACCGGCGCGGGCCGGGCGTTCTGTGTGGGTGCGGATCTCAAGGACGGTCGCGGTTCGGTGGGCGAGTGGCCGGGGACATTCTGGGAGATCCCCACGATCAACTCGTTCGAGAGTGGGCTCGAGATCTGGAAGCCGACGATCGCCGCGGTGCCGGGCTACTGCCTCGGTTATGGCCTCACCGCGATTCTGCGTTGTGACTTCGTCATTGCCGCCACCGACGCCGAGTTCGGTTTTCCGGAGGTGCGGCTCGGCGTGCCCACCATTGTGGGTGCGATGCGATTGCCGGGTCGGGTCGGCTGGTCGAACGCGATGGAACTGCTGCTCACCGGCGAGCGGGTGGGGGCCGAGACGGCACGTGACATGGGCCTGGTCTGGCGCGTGGTGGACCGAGAGGCGCTCATGGACGAGGCGCATGCGTTGGCGGCGCGGCTGGTGGCGGGCGCGCCGCTCGCCCAGCGTGCGATCAAGGAGATGGCCGCGCGTGGCCCCAACCTGCCCTGGGAGGACTCGGTGCGTTTCGGGGAGTCGATGCGGCGCGTCGTCGCCGCTACCGACGACGCGCGCGAGGGGATGCAGGCGGCCCGCGATGGTCGGACGCCAACCTGGACCGGTCAGTAGTTTCTCCGCGATGGGTACCACGGTGATCGATGTCACCCGCTACGCGCAGGCGCCACCGGCAACGGTCTGGCGCTGGCTCGCCGATGCGGCGTCGTGGAGTTCGTGGACGCGGCTGACGCGAACCCGCCTCGAACGCAACGGCGCACCGACCCCGGATGGTGTCGGCGCGATTCGCCACTTCG
>JANPMG010000101.1:0-2572 GCA_031422675.1 Acidimicrobiia bacterium
TGACCCCTGTCGGGGAGACCGGAGCGCTCGACAGGTACTACTTCAACTGCTCCACCAACAAGATCACGCCTATCCCTTGAGGGGAACACCACCGTGGTAGATGACCAGATCCGGCAGGCTCTGCAGCGGTACTAGGTCGAAGGTTCGATCCCTTCCGGCCCCACCCATCTACCAGCACATATAGAGGTGTGGCGACAACGAGCGGTGCGGCGCAGCCGCACTACAGCCGCACCGGCTAGCCGGGGAGGATGTCGTCAGCGCTCGGCGGTGGTGGCGGCGGGGGCGGGGCCTTGGGCGCCGTGACCTTGTTGGCGATCACGGCGCCTGCGATCGTCGCAGCCGTGCCGACGGTGAACATCACCGCAGCATCGACGGCACCGATGCTCCGCTCTTCGACCGGTCCGTAGTCCGGCGGGGGGCTCTTTGGAACTACATCGTTGTCATTCATGCCGGTCACGGTAGGACCGAGCATTCGTTCGGTCAACCCTCTATCCAGGATCTTCCAGTCGGTCGACCCATAGATGGACCGGTCAGTCAGGAGGAATGTTGTCGCTACACCGGGAAGTACCCGGCACGAAACGGAGACCACGGTGAACAAGAAGGACCTGCAGGACAAGGCGACCAAGTTGGGCGTCACGTTTGTGAGCCGCACGAGCGTGCCCGAGTTGGAGGCCCTGATCGCCGCAGCCGAAGCGGAGGTGTGGGGCGACCTGGGTGTCAGCTTCACCGGTGCGGACCCCGAGTCCACCGCCGACGCCCTCATCACCAAGGCCCTGAAGGCCAAGGCGCCGAAGGTGAAGGCGACCCGTGCGCCGAAGGCAAAGACGTTCAAGCGATGCGGCACGGCAACCTCGGCCACCTCGATGGGTTGTGTAGCGCCGGGGGGTGGTTGATGTTCCCGCGACGCTCGCGGCTCGGGTCCGGGTGTTGGCGTCGGGTCGCAGCGACAAGACCGACGAGCTCGACGCGGCTGCGGTCGCCAGGTCGTTGCTTCCCGGTGGTGCGAAGCTCTCGCCGATGTCGTCGTCGGATCAGCGCTCGTTCAGAACGGTCAGGCAGATCCGGACCCAAGCGTCGAGCGCGTCGTCGTCGCTCAGCTTGGCCGGAGGTTCGCCGAACGTCCACGTGCTGCGGCGTAGGTTGACGAGAGCGCCGAGGAGCATGACCGCGGGGGCGCTCCAGTCGCGCGTTGCGTTCTTCGCCCGGTCGGTGAGGTACGCGGCGAACAGCTCGTAGCCGGCCTCGCTCACGCCCGTGCGCATCAGGTCGACGAGGTTGCCGAGTCGCGCCCCCTCCTTCTCGATGATGCGGCTGATCGTCGCTTCGGCATCGAGTCGACGCAGCGTCCAACTTCCGATGACTCGTAGCTCGCTCGCCAGATCGGGGAGCGGGAGCAGGCCGGCGATCCCGTCCTGCTCCGACAAGGAGTCGACGTGCCGTTGCACTGCGCCTTGGAGTAACTCGTCCTTGGAGTCGAAGTGGCGGTACAGCGTGCCTCCACGCGGGGTGAACCCGGCCGCAGCCTCGATCTGGCCCACCGTCACGGCGGCGTATCCGTGCTCGGCAATCAGCGCCGCTCCGGCATTGAGCAGACGGTCTCTGGTTCCGGTCATCTTTCGATGACTATAGTCAGCAGCTGATGACTACGGAAGCGAACGAGGAAATGCCATGAAGGTCTTCGTGACCGGCGCGACGGGCGCGCTCGGATGGCCAGCCGTCGATGCCCTCGTCGCTGCGGGCCACGAGGTCACGGCGTTGGCTCGTACCCCCGAGAAGGCAACGGCGCTCTTTAGCCGCGGCGCGACGCCGTGCTCGGTGTCGCTGTTCGACGCCGACGCACTCTCCGAAGCCTTCGCCGGCCATGACGCCGTGGCGAACCTGGCGACGGCCCTGCCGGCGACGCACCGGTTCACGTCGATGCGTGCGTGGCGCGAGAACCACCGAATTAGGACCGACGGGTCGCGTAATGTCGCCGACGCGGCACGGCGCGCCGGTGCGCGCATCCTGGTCCAGGAGTCCGTCGCCATGATCTATCCGGATAGCGCGGATCGGTGGATCACCGAGGACGTCCCGCCCGACCGGTTCCCATTGGCCGAGAGCAACCTCGCGGCCGAGGCGAGCGCGCAACGCTTCACCGAGGAGGGCGGGCGCGGCGTGGTGTTGCGACTCGGATGGTTCTACGGTCCCGGCGCCGCCCACGCCGAGCAGTGCTTCTCGCTCGCCCAGCAGCACGTGTGCGTCCAGATGGGGCACTCACGCGGGTACGTGTCGTCGATCCACGTCCGAGATGGCGGGCGAGCGGTCGCAGCTGCGCTCGATATTTCTGCCGGCATATACAACGTGGTGGACGACGAGCCGCTGACGAAGGCCGGGTACGCCGAGGCGCTCGCGGTCGCCGCCAAGACCCGCTGTTGGATCCGCGTACCCGGTCGGGGCGCCCAGATGCTCGGGCATCGCACGACGTCGTTGACCCGCTCACTACGCGTATCGAACGAGAAGTTCCGACGAGTGTCGTCCTGGGCACCGGATTTCCCCTCCGCACGTGAGGGATGGGTGGCGACCGCGCTGCGAC
>JANPMG010000102.1:0-16075 GCA_031422675.1 Acidimicrobiia bacterium
GCGGCGCCCCTCGGTGTGTATGCGGCGGCGGAGCTCCCCGGCGGCGCCGGCGCCCCCCCGAGTTCGGTGACTTTGGGGTCGGGGCAGCCCCCCAATGGCCACGAAAGTCAGAGAGGGAAGCCGACGCGAGGTCCCGCTCAAGTCGGTCACTGATCCGTCCGAACCATCTCGTGGCAGATCCCGAAAGTTGAGGATGGCGATCGCGATGGAATCGTTCAGTGTGTCCCCATCGAACCGGCGCGGGCACTCGCTCGCACAACAAGGAGACACACATGAGCGACACGATCCTCGCACTCTGGACCCGACTCCAGAACCTGCACGTCGAAGCGGACGAGCGCGGTGCCACCGCGGTCGAGTACGGAATGATCGTCGCGTTGATCGCGGCCGTCATCGCGTTGACCGTCGGCTTCGTCGGCACCGCAGTGGACGGCGCCTTCAACGACGTCCTGGACGCGTTCTAGTCAAGAAACGAGTAGCTCCAGCGCTCCGGCTTCGGCCTGAGCGCTGGAGCGCACTCTCGGTACCTTTTTTTTTAGGGGTCGACATGTCCCGAATCCTGATTCGCTCGCGTGACCAACGCGGAGCCGCCGCCGTCGAGATGGCGATCGTCCTCCCGATTCTGATCCTGCTCGTGTTCGGGATCATCCAGTTCTCGATCTACTTCAACCGCCTCCAAGGTCTCCAGGCCGCCGCGCGCGAAGGTGCGCGCGTCGCCGCGCTGCCCCAGTCCACTCAGTCCGACGTCAAGGCCAAGGTCACCTCGGCTCTGTCCGGTGTCCTGCCGACCACGCAATCACCGGTCATCACGGTGACTCCGGGGAGTGGCAATCCCTGTGACCTCAAGGCTCCCGACGCGCGCGTCACCGTGCTCGTGAAGGCGAACACCGACCTCGACATTCCGCTCTGGGGGAACCAAACGGTCTCGCTCAGCGGTAAGGGTGAGTTCAAGTGCGAGTGAACCGCGACGAGCGGGGCGCGGTGGCGATCTTCGTCGCCATCTGTGCGGTCATGATCTTCGGGTTCGCGGCCTACGCGGTGGACAGCGGGCACCTCTGGCAGGCCCGCCGCGGTCTGGTGACCGCCGCTGACGCCGCCGCCTTGGCCTCGGCCTCGGACTACGCCGTGGGTAAACCGGGATGCTCGACTGCCGCCGGTCCGTTCGTGGTCAGCAACAACTCGCGCGCCAGCCTGAAGAGCTGCTCGCCGAGCATCAGTACGACCGCCGGCCATGTCACCGTCGGTGCCGAACGGAAGGTCGACTTCAGCTTCGCCGGGATCTTCGGCACGACGAGCAAGCAGATCCGCGCCGCCACCACCGCCGAATGGGGACTGCCATCCGGCGCGGCGAACCTGCGGCCGTTCGGACTCTGTCTCACCGCCAATCCTCTGCTGACCACCTGGCTCAACCTGCCCGTCGGTCCGACCGCGGACTCGGTGCCCATCCGCATCACGTACGGGAAGTCGCAGCCGACCGCGTGCGGCGGCAACGTCCCGGGCAACTGGGGTGTTATGGACTTCGACGGCGGCTCCAACTCGAACAACGACATCAAGACCTGGACCCGGTACGGCTATCCGGGCGTGGTGTCGGTCAACCAGAACGTCGCCGGCGACACCGGCGCGTTCTCGAACAGCCTCGACAGCGAACTCGCCTACCTCCGCACCACCGGGGAAGCGTTTGCGCTCCCGATCTTCGACTCGGCCACCGGCAACGGATCCAACGCGCAGTTCCGCATCGTCGCCTTCGCCCTCGTGAAGCTCATGGGCTACTCGACCACCGGTGCGCAGGCGCAGCGGTACATGGATCTGGCCTTCACCGGCGGAATCATCTCCGGTAAGTGCTGCGCAACCGCCGGCATCAACACCTCGGTGCGGGCGATCCGCATCTGCGACGTCAACACCCTCTCACCCAACACCAGCGACTCCCGGGCCTGTTAGGTCCGGTTCGGTTCCTCAGAAAGGTGCACACCGTGAACACTCGAAGGATCACAGGGCTCATCACTTCGGTGGTCCTCGCCCTCGTCGGCACGCTGGCGATCGTCGCCTACGTCAAGGGTGCGGACGATCGCGCGCAAGCCGGCGAGAAGATCGTCAAGGTGCTGACGGTGAAGACCACGGTGCCGGCCGGCACGTCCGCCAAGGACCTCGGCGACAGCGTCGGGCTCGTACCGATCAGCCGCAAGGTGATGGCCGACGGCGCGGTGACGAGCGTGAAGAGCCTGGGCAAAAAGGTGGCGGGCACGACCCTGGTGGCCGGCGAGCAGGTGATCGCGAGTCGCTTCGTCGACAAGAGCAACTTCTCCGCCACCGGCGCCGACGTCCAGGTGCCGCCCGGCCTCCTGCGCACGACGATCGCCCTGGACCCGCAACGGGTGGTCGGCGGTGTGTTGACACCCGGCGCCCGCGTGGCGGTGACGGCTTCGTTCGATCCCTTCGACATCAACAACCCGGCGCCGGTCACCGTCGACGGCATCCAGATCCCGGCCAACGGCAAGACGCCGAACAGCACGCGCATCATCCTGCACAAGGCTCTGGTCATCAACGTGCAAATGACCGGTGACCTCAACAGCACCGAGGACACGAGCAGCGCCAAGACCGCGGACACGGCGAAGCCCGGGCAGGCACCGACGAGCCAGCTGCTCGTCACGCTGGCGCTGGACGGGCCGTCCACCGAGCGGCTCGTGTTCGCCCAGGAGTTCGGGAAGATCTGGCTCTCCATCGAGCCGGCCGACGCCAGTGACGCCCCGATCCCCGTCGAGACGCGCGGAACGGTGCTCCGATGACGAGACTCCTCCTCGCGACGAACGAATCGGATTGGGAAGTCCGGGTCCGGAGTTCGTTCGACGACACCCTCAACGGTGAACTGAAGTCCTGGGGCCCGGCCGATCGTGCCGACGGGATTTCGGCGATGTTGCAGGCCATTGACGATCACGGTGCCACCGTGGTGGCGCTCGGCCCGGGTCTGGACTCGGATGTTGCGCTCGACGCGGCCGGCACCTTGGATCGCGAGTGTCCCGATCTCTGTGTCCTGCTCGTCGCCACGCCCACTCCCGAGCTCTACCGGAAGGCGCTGCGCGTTGGAGTCCGGGATATCGTCGACCCCGACGCGGACCTCACCGAAGTGCGCGCCGCCTTCGACGCCGCCATCGACACCGCGTCGCGCCGAGCCACCAACGCGAACTCGTCGGTCCCTGTGGAGACGCGTCGAACCATCGCGGTGGTCTCCCCTAAAGGTGGGGCCGGGAAGACTGCTATCGCGTCCAACCTCGCGGTCGGGTTGGCCGCGATCGCGCCCGGAGAGACAGTGATCGTCGACCTCGACGTGCAGTTCGGCGACGTGGGCAACGCGTTGCGGCTCGCGCCGGAGAACACCATGGCCGACGCGGTGCGCGTCGGTGACGCGCTCGACGCGACCACCCTCAAGGCCTTCCTGACCGGTCACCCGAGCGGTGTGTACGCGCTGTGCGCGCCCGAATCTCCGGCCGAGGCCGACCTGATCAGCACCGAAGACATCTCGCGCATCCTGGCGCTCCTACGTTCGGTGTTCCGATTCGTCGTGATCGACACCGGTGCGGGCCTGGACGAGTGCACCCTGGCCGCGATGGAGCACGCCACCGACATCGTGCTCGTCGCCGGCACCGACGTCGCCAGTGCGCGCGCGGTGAGGAAGGAGATCGACGCGTTCGACCTCCTCGGGCTCACCACGCAACGTCGTCACCTGGTCCTCAATCGGGCCGACGCCCGCGTCGGTCTGTCCGCGGACGACATCGAGGGCACGGTCGGACTCGAGATCAGTGTCTCGATCCCGAGTTCCCGCGCGGTTCCGTTGTCGATGAACCAGGGCATCCCGGTGCTCGAGGGCGCACAGAAGTCGCCGGTCAGCCGGTCACTCGGCGAACTGGTCAACCGGTTGGCGGACTCCACGCCGACGAATCTTGATGGTCCGACCGCCGGTCGGCTCCGCCGCTGGAAGGAAGCCCGATGACACTCTCCGAGCGGCTCAAGGCCGCGCAGGATCAGGTACCGGCGAGCGATGAGCAGGCGATTCCGCATTCTCGCCACGAGTTCGAGCACCATGAGGCCGCGCCGGCATCGATCGACCCGTTCGCCGCGTTGAAGCGACGCGCGCAGGACGCGCTGTTCGCCCGCATGGGCCAGCGTCTCTACGACTCGTCGTTGTCGGAGCAGCAGCTCGACGCGCTGGTGGTGCAGGAGATCAGCCGGGTGATCGAGTCCGAGCAGATTCCGCTCTCCGCGGCCGAGCGGTCCCGAGTGGTCGCTGAAGTCACCGACGATGTGCTCGGGCTCGGTGCGATCGAGCGCTACCTCGCCGACCCGACCGTGACCGAGGTGATGGTCAACGCCTGCGACGGGATCTACGTCGAGCGGGCCGGACAACTCTCGCTCACCGATTCCCGTTACCTGTCCGAGGATCACCTGCGCCAGGTCATCGAGCGCATCGTGTCGAAGGTGGGCCGGCGCATCGACGAGTCGTCACCGATGGTCGACGCCCGCCTGGCCGACGGCTCGCGAGTGAACGCCATCATCCCGCCCCTCGCGGTCGACGGGCCGGTGCTCACCATCCGCAAGTTCTCCCAGCGCGCGTTCACACCCGACGATCTCATCGGGTTCCGGACCCTGACGCCGGAGATGGTGGAAATGATCGACGCGTGCGTGCGGGGTCGGCTCAACATCCTCATCAGCGGGGGCACCGGTACCGGCAAGACGTCGCTGCTCAACGTCGTCTCGAACTTCATTCCCGAGACCGAGCGGGTCGTGACGATCGAGGACGCGGTGGAGCTCAAGCTCACCCAGCGCCACGTCGTCCGGCTGGAAGGCCGGCCCGCCAACATCGAGGGCAAGGGCGAGGTGACGATCCGTGACCTCGTACGGAACGCGCTGCGCATGCGACCGGACCGGATCGTCGTCGGTGAGGTTCGTGGTGCCGAGGCCCTCGACATGCTCCAGGCGATGAACACCGGTCACGACGGTTCGATCACAACCCTGCACTGCAACTCACCCCGGGATGCGCTCGCCCGCATCGAGACCATGGTCCTCATGGCCGGCATGGAACTGCCGGTGCGCGCCATCCGGGAGCAGGTCGCCTCCGCGGTCGACGTCATCATCCATCTCACCCGGATGCGTGACGGAACCCGCCGAGTCACCCAGGTCACCGAAGTGTGCGGGATGGAGGGTGATGTCGTCACCCTCGCCGATCTGTACAAGTTCGACTACGCGGCCGGGATCGACGCCGACGGATTCTTCCTCGGTGAGCCCCGACCCACCGGGCTGCGGCCGCAGTTCTCGGATCGGTTGCAGGAGAACGGCATCGAAGTCCCGAGCCACCTCTTCGGCGCGTCCGACATGGCGCTCGTCATGGGCCAGGGCAAGGGTCGGCGATGAGCCGGGTCCGTCCGGTCACCGGCGCGCTCGGCGGAATGCTCACCGGCTCCATTGCCTTCGTTCTCACCGGCGTTCTCACCGGCGCGCCCGCCTTTGCGGCCGAGCGGTCGAACGCAGTCGCGCCGGAGACGGCTTGGTTCCAGAGTGCCGGAGCGCTCTGGATCGGTGCCGGCTTGTTGTTCGTCGCGCTCGTCACGGGCATCGCAATGGCGTTGGCCCCGCGCCAGACGACGAGCCAAATCGCGGGATCCTCGCTCAAGGGGGTCCGGAACGGTCGCACGCTCACGTCGCTGAGCCAGCAGGCGACCGGATTCGCCGAGCGGTCGCTGGCCCGGAACGAGCGGGGCACCCGGCTCAACGTGGTGCTGGAACGAGCTGGGGTTGCGATCCGACCGAGCGAGTTCGCGGTACTCGTGGCGACGGCCGTCTTCTGTGTGTTCGCCGGCGCGCTCCTGATGACAAACCTGATCGTCGCCGTCATCGCCGCGGCCCTCGTGCCGATCGTGTTCCGTTCTGGTCTGACCGTACTGTCGCAACGACGCGCCGCAGCCTTCGCCGATCAGCTCGAGCAGACCCTTCCCCTGATGGCCGGGAGCCTGCGAGCCGGGTTCGGCATCATGCAGGCGCTGGATGCCGTGGCCCGGGAGAGCGAATCACCGACGGCGGACGAGTTCCACCGCCTCGTGGTCGAGACTCGGCTCGGACGCGATCTGACCGACTCGATGGTCGCGCTCGCGAACCGGGTGGACAGTGAGGACTTCCACTGGGTCGTGCAGGCCATCGAGATCCACCGTGAGGTCGGTGGCGACCTGGCCGAGGTGCTCGACAACGTCTTTGCCACCATTCGCGATCGCAATCGCATTCGTCGCCAGATCAAGGCGTTGAGTGCCGAAGGTCGGTTTTCCGCGCTTGTGTTGTTGATCCTGCCCATCGCGATGTTCGGGGTGGTCACGGTGCTCAACCCGGACTACGTGGCCGAACTCACTCAGAGTTCGCTCGGTGTCGGCATGTTGGTCGCGGCAGCCGGCCTCATGGTCGCCGGCGCGCTGTGGCTCAAGCGCATCACTCGTCTCGTCTTCTAGGAGTAGTCCGATGCCGATCGAAATTTGGCTCGCGGCGGTGGCACTCGCAGCCGCCTTGCCCGTCGCGTGGTGGGCGTTCAGCGGCTCCAGCCTCGAGAGTCGAGGTGCCCAGGCGAATCTCGCCCAGGGCGCGCCGACCACCAACCTGCGTCACGTCACGCTGCAGCAATCCGCAGGTGACCGGGTGATCACCCCGATCATGAGCGCGCTGGTCCGGCGAGCCCGCCGCCTGACCCCCGCCGGTGTTCTCGAGAGCCTCGAACGCCGGGCGTTCCTTGCCGGACTGTCCGAGGCGTGGCCGACGGAGCGCCTCCTCGCGGCCAAGGTCGTGCTCGCCGGGGTGCTCGGTGCGCTCGGTGGGCTCGCCTTCCTCGGCAACCCGTCGGTGCTGACCGCCGGATTCGCAATCGGCCTCTTCTTCGCCGGCTACTTCGGGGTGGACTACGTGATGGACCTGCGGGCGCGGGAGCGCCAGTCCGCCATCGAGCGCCAACTCCCGGACCTGCTGGATCAGATCACCATCTGCGTCGAGGCCGGGCTCGGCTTCGAGGCGGCGATGGCGAAGGTGGCCGAGAACGAGGGGCCCCTGGCGGCAGAGATCGGTCGGACGCTGCAGGACATCCAGATCGGAGTTCCCCGCGAGCGCGCACTCGAAGGTCTGCTTAGCCGCACCGACGTCACCGACCTGCGCACCTTCGTCCACGCGTTCGTCCAGGCCGAACGCTACGGCATCCCCGTGGCCCAGGTGCTGCGGGTGCAGGCCGACGAGATGCGCGGGAAGCGCCGGGTTCGCGCCGAGGAGAGGGCGATGAAGATGCCGGTGAAGATCGTCTTCCCGGTGGTGATGTGCATCTTGCCCGCCCTCTTCGTGGTGGTGGCCGGCCCGGCCGCGATCCGAATCTCGAACATCAACTTCGGAGGTTGACGTGAGCAGCGTGCTCGACTCGAATCATGATCTGGTGGCGGTCGCCACTGCGGCCGAGTTGCTCGCGGGAGTCGGGCCGACGGCCCCGAAAGCCCGCTCGACGCAGTTCACGACCGGATTCCAGCCACTCGATGACGTGCTGAGTGGCGGCGTGCGTCCGCAGGATTTGGTCCTCGTGGGCGGCCGACCGGGTGTGGGCAAGACCGTGGCCACGTTGCAGTGGGCGCGCTGGATGGCGATGCAGGAACGCACGGCAATCTTCGTGTGTTACGAGCACTCGCCGCATGCGTTGCTCGGTCGACTCCTCGCCATGGAACTCGGAAGCCTCGCCCGGCCCGACGATTTCGTCGAGCTCGCTCGGCTCCGCACCATCGCCCAGGAGGTCGCGCTCGGCGCGGTGCCGGCGGAGGCACTGACGACCGACCCGCTGGGCGCGGCGGCGTACGAGCGACTGCGGGCCTACGGTCCCCGGTTGGTGCTGATCCAGGGTTCGGGGACCCGCACCGGCATCGCCGAGCTGACCCGTATCGTCGCTGCCCGCCGCGACGGACCAACCGCGTTGTTCGTCGACTACCTCCAGAAGATTCCGATGTTCGACAACGCCACCGGCGCCGAGGAGCGGACCACGCACCTGGCCGAGCGGTTGAAGGAACTCGCGATGTCGGCCGAGGTCCCGGTGGTGGCGTTGGCCGCGTCGGACCGAGATGGACTCGTGACCCGTCGGCTCCGGCTCCATCATCTGCGGGGATCAACGGCTCTCGCGCACGAGTGCGACGTGGCCATCCTGCTCAACGAGAAGGCGATCTCGGTCTCAAAGGCGCACCTCGCGTTCGACCCGGTGCGGGCGGAGCAGTTCAAGCGGTGGGTCGTCTTCAGCGTGGAGAAGAACCGGGACGGCGCGGCCGACCTCAACCTCGAGTTCCGCAAGGACCTTGCGAACTTCCGCTTCGACCCCGACGGCGGGTTTGTCACGGAATCTCTGGTCGACCACGTGCTCTACGAGGAGTGACGCGCGCCTCAGGCGTCGAGGTCGAACTTGGCGCGGTAGGCGGGGACGGTTGCGATCGGTGGACGTTCGCGCACTTCTACTGCCACCGGCGCAAGCTCGAACGCTTCGGTGAACCGGGTGAGGGTGGCGTGATCGGCCACCCCATCACGGCCGGTCACGAGTCCCGCCCGTCGTAGGGCGGTGACGAGGATCGCGGTGGCTTGCGGGCCGAGGTCGTCGAGGGGACGGTTGCGGTGTTCCCGCACGCCGAGGTCCACCTGCGCGGTGCCGGCGAGTCCCACGCGCGCCACGATGTCGACGAGCAGCCCGATCTCCACACCCCAGCCTTCGACGAAGGGCACCTGTTCGAGCAACGTGCGCCGGCCCGCGTACTCACCACTGAGCGGCTGGATGAAACCGGCGAGTTCTGGGAACAGCACCGAGAGCAACGGGCGCGCCACCAACTCGGTGACTCGCCCGCCTCCGGTGGGTTCGCCGTGGAGTGGCCGGCGGTAGTACCCCTTGACGAACGCGACGTCCGGATCGGTGATGAGTGGTCCGAGCAGGCCACTGATGAAGTGGTGGCCGAAGTTGCGGATGTCGGCGTCGACCCAGCAGACGAGATCCCCGCTCGTGGCGTGGAGCGACTTCCACATCGCATTGCCCTTGCCGCTTCCGGCCCCGGCCTCGGGAAGGACATCATCGACCGCCACGACGCGTGCGCCCTCCCAGGCTGCGACCTCGGAGGTGGAATCGATCGAGCCGTCGTCGAGCACCACGACCTCGTCGACGAGCGGTACCGCTTCCACGAGCGTTCGGCGCACCGTGGCCACGATCTGGCCGACCGTGGCGGCTTCGTCCCGGGCGGGCAGGCAGACCGAGATGCGCAGGCCCCGTTCCTGCTTCTGGCGGAGCAGGTCCAGGACGTCGAAATCCTCGGCGCAGATGGGAACCGGCGCAAGCGCGGGGGGCGTCGCCACGGCCGGGAAGCGTAGGGCCCCGACGGGCGGTATCCGGGCTCGCTCTTTTCGCATTGCCGGAGCGGGCGGTGGTCGGTCTATTATGGGTGCTTCACGCGCTTATCAAGAGCGGTTGAGGGACGGGCCCGAAGACGCCGCGGCAACCAGCGAACCCAGTCAGAAATGGCGGGGCGAGCCAGGTGCCAATGCCCGAACGATGAGAGAGCCCAAGCGTGGGTGACCGACTGGTTTCCCGCTCGGACGGCGCTCGAACCGAGGACCGCGAGGTCCGAGCCAAGAGCGCGCCGAGCAACGAGCGTCGAACGGCGCTCCGGGAGAATCAGGAGAACGAGACATGACCCACGTGCAGTCCTTGCGCTGTCGAGAGTGCGGCCGCGAATACGACGTCGCCCCGATCTTCACCTGTGAGTGGTGCTTCGGCCCGCTCGAAGTGACCTACGACTACGACGCGGTCCGGAAGGCGGTGTCGCGCGAGAAGATCGCTGCCGGTCCCCTCAGCATCTGGCGGTACTCGGACCTGCTGCCGGTCGCCCAGAATCCGGCGGTCGATCTCGGCGCTGGCTTCACGCCGCTCGTGCGGGCGGATCGGCTCGCCGCGGAACTCGGCCTCGGCGAACTCTGGATCAAGAACGACACGACGAACCCCACCAACTCGTTCAAAGACCGGGTCTCGGTGGTGGCGCTCAGTAAGGCACTCGAGTTCGGCTTCAAAGTCGCCGCCTGCGCATCCACCGGCAATCTCGCGAACTCGGTGGCCGCCCACGCCGCCCACGCCGGCCTGCGATCGTTCGTGTTCGTTCCCGCCAACTTGGAACAGGGAAAGATCGTGACCACCGCGGTGTACGGCGGCAACGTGGTTGCGATCGACGGCAACTACGACGACGTCAACCGCCTCTGTGCCGAACTCGCCGGCATGTATCCCTGGGCGTTCGTCAACGTGAACCTGCGCACGTTCTACGCGGAGGGCTCGAAGACCCTCGCGTACGAGACCGCCGAACAGCTGGGTTGGCAGGCGCCGGATCACGTGGTGGTGCCAGTGGCCAGTGGGTCGTTGCTCACCAAGATCCGCAAGGGCTTCCATGAGCTGTTCACCGTCGGCCTGCTGGACGAAGAGCCCGAAGTGCGGGTGAGCGGCGCGCAGGCGCTCGGTTGTTCGCCGGTCGCCGCCGCGTGGTTGGGCGAGTCCGACACGATCAAACCGGTGAAGCCGGACACGATTGCGAAGTCACTCGCGATCGGGAACCCGGCCGACGGTTACTTCGCCCTCGATGCGGTGCGCCAGACCGGCGGTGGTTTCGCGGCGGTGACCGACGACGAAGTGGTGGCGGCGATCCGGTTGCTCGCGCAGACCGAGGGGATCTTCGCCGAGACCGCGGGCGGCGTGACCATTGCCACCTTGAAGCGGCTCGCGACCGACGGCACCATCCGCCCGGACGAGCGGGTGGTGGCCTACATCACCGGCCACGGACTGAAGACGCTCGACGCGGTGGTGGACCATGTGGGTCCGAATGCCACAATTGCTCCTACCCTCGACGCGTTCCACGCCGCGTTCGCACCCGAAGACCTGCTCGCATGATCGGGCCTTCGGCCAACTTCTATTCATCCGGCCGAATCCGGCCCGTCCGGCCGCGAAGCGAAGTGCGAGGCTCTGCCGAGCAGCGAGCGACGCCATCCAGACGCCCGGAGGGCCAAGAGGAGACAACATGACCGTCACCGTTCGCATCCCGACCCAACTCCGTGAGCTCTCGGGCGGCGCGGCCGAGGTACCGCTCGAGGCGGGCTCGCTCGCCGACGTGTTGGCGGCGCTCGACGCGGCCCACCCCGGATTCCAAGGCCGCTTGTTCGGCGACGACGGTGAACTCCGCCGATTCGTCAACGTGTTCGTGGCCGACGAGGACATCCGGTTCCTCGACGGTCTCGGCACCACGGTCGCCGACGGTGAGGTCGTGAGCATCGTGCCGGCGGTGGCGGGGGGCTGAGTCGAGCCCGCCGTTGACACGAAAACCGGGCGTCTGGTAAGGTAAGGGCAACCTTACTAACCCCACCCGACCCTCCGGATGGTTTCTCGTGTTCTCAAACTTCCTGATCGGCCTTCGTGAGGGCCTCGAAGCGGCGCTCGTCGTCGGCATCCTGGTCGCCTATCTGGTCAAGATCGACCGCCGGGAGGCGCTCGTTCCCATCTGGTTCGGCGTCGGTGCCGCCATCGCGATCAGCCTCGGTTTCGGCGCGGTGCTCACGTTCACGTCCCAGAGCCTGAGCTTCAAGGCGCAGGAGTTGTTCGGCGGCGTCATGTCGATCATCGCGGTGGGCTTCGTCACCTGGATGGTCTTCTGGATGCGGCGCGCCGCCAAGTCGATGAAGGCGGAGCTGCACGGCCGGGTGGACGCCGCACTCGCCATGGGTACCGGCGCCCTGGTCGTGACGGCCTTCATCGCGGTGGCCCGCGAGGGGCTCGAGACCGCGTTGTTCCTCTGGACGAACGCGGAAGCCACCGACTCGAGTTCGCAGCCGTTGATCGGCGCGATCCTCGGCCTCGCCGTTGCGGTGGTGTTGGGATATCTGATCTATCGGCGGGCGATCGCCATCGATCTGTCCAGGTTCTTCACCTGGACCGGCCTCGGTCTGATCGTGGTTGCCGCGGGGGTGTTGGCCTACGGGATCCACGACCTGTACGAGGCGGGGATCATCACCTTCGGCACCTCGAACGCGTGGGACATCACGTCGTGGTACTCGGCATCGAGCTGGTACGGCACCCTGTTCAAGGGCGTGTTCAACTTCTCGCCCAATCCCACCGTGCTCGAAGTCATCGTCTGGTGGCTGTACCTCGTTCCGACCGTCTACTTCTTCTCCCGTGGGCTGTTGTTCGCGACGGGTCCGTCGCAGCCGGCCGAACGCCCACGGGTCGAAACGCTCGCGTGACCGAGACGCGCTGATCCGACCCACTGTTCACGTCCCATTCCGTCACCGAACCAGGAGAATCCGTCGTGTCCTTCGGCACCCGTATCCCAACTGCATTTGCTTTGCTGGCCGTCGCCGCGCTCGGTGTGAGCGCGTGCTCCTCGACCGACGACGCCGGCGCGATCGACGTCGTTTCGAGTGAGAAGGCGTGCACGGTCGCCGAGACCAACCTCGACGCGGGCACGGCCAAGTTCAACGTGTCCAACGAAGGCGACGACGTGACGGAGGTCTATGTCTACGGCGACGGTGACGAGATCAAGGGCGAGGTGGAGAACATCGGTCCGGGAACGTCTCGAACCTTCTCCGTCGACCTGGTCGCGGGCTCCTACGAGGTGGCGTGCAAGCCGGGCATGAAGGGCGACGGCATCCGTACCCCGATCACCGTTACCGGATCCGGCGGTTAGACGTCGGTGAACCCCGCGATCTCCTCGATCGAGGCACTCCGAGCCGTCGTCGGCGAACCGACGGCAGGTATCGAGTTGAAGATCTACGACGAGCTGTTCGACGAAGCGTGCGAGTTCATCGAGCGCTCACCGTTCCTCGTGCTGAGCACCTCTGACCGCGCGGGCAACCAAGACGCTTCACCCAAGGGCGACGCGCCCGGGTTCGTCGTCGTCGAGGATTCCACGACGCTGCTGATTCCCGACCGTCCCGGAAACCGATTGGTCTACGGCCACACCAATATTCTCGAGCAACCCAAGGTTGGGATCTTGTTCATGATCCCGGGCACCACCGAGACGCTCCGCGTCAACGGCCGCGCGTCGCTGCACGCCGACGGGGAGCTGCTCGACCGACTCGCGCCGCGCGGTCGGCCGGCAGTCCTCGCGATCCGGGTCGAGGTGGACCAATGCTTCTTCCACTGTTCGAAGGCGTTCATTCGATCCGCCCTGTGGAAGTCCGAGACGTGGCCGGAGAAGCGCACGCTTTCCTTCGGTGCGATGTTCGCGCGCCGGTTGGGGACCGAGGATCCTGCGGTCGTGCATTCGATCGACGACGCAGTGGCCGAGGATTACCGCACCAACCTCTGACGCGCGAAAGGACGCACGCTCGCGAGTCGTCAGACCGCAGGGGTGACCCACATCGATCGGGCCACGGCGTCGGGCACCGTGTACTCACCCATCGCGGTCCTCACCCGGACGCCTCCGGACGCACTTGCGAGCACCACCGCATCGTTTCCCGGTATCAGTGATGCGCCGGCAATGAGGCCGAGTGCGTCCTTGTCGAGTTCGAGTTTCTCGCTGATGCGGGCCACCACGACGGGGCCCGGCGGCGAATCGGTCAGCGCCACGTGCCGACCGTTGTCGACGCGGCGCTGTGAGCCCGGGATGGGATTGCCGTGCGGGCAGGTGGCGGGATCGCCGAGGAGCTCGATGAGCTTCTGCTCCACGTCAGCCGAGATCACGTGCTCCCACAAGGCCGCTTCCTTGTGGACCTTCTCCCATTCGAGCCCGATGACGTCGACCAGCAGCCGCTCCGCGAGCCGATGACGGCGGACGACGGTGGTTGCGAGAGTCCGCCCCTTCGACGTGAGCCGCAGGCTGCGATCGTCGAGGAGCTCGGTGTAGCCGCCGTCGACGAGCCGATTGACCTGTTCGGACACGGCCGGGGCCGATACGCCGAGCCGCTCGACGAGCCGGGCGCGGATCGGGACGATGCCCTCTTCTTCGAGCTCGAGGATGGTTTCGAGATACTCCTCGGTCGCATCGTGCATCTCGGCCATGGCTGTCGACCCTAATGGGGGTCGGCTGTCTTGGCCTCTTGGGGTGAGGATGGTCTCTGAGGCGCCGACTGGTCGGCACGGCCTGCGCCTGACCTCGAATCAAAATGCCCCACCACTCAATGATCGACCGGTCGCGGGGGATAGATCAGGCTCGGACCAACTTGCACTCGTGGGCCGAGAGTGCCAACATGGGTTAGCACTCGTTTGAGGCGAGTGCTAACGGATCTCGCAAATGAATCCGCGCCCCGTCCTCGATCCCCCAGGGGGTACCTCGCAATGTCGAAGCAGATCGCGTACGGAGAGAACGCTCGCCGGTCATTGGAAGCGGGCATGAACAAGCTCGCCGATGCCGTCCGAGTGACGCTTGGGCCAAAGGGCCGCAACGTTGTTCTCGAGAAGAAGTGGGGCGCGCCCACGATCACCAACGACGGTGTGTCGATCGCCAAGGAGATCGACCTCGAGGACCCGTACGAGAAGATCGGCGCTGAGCTGGTCAAGGAAGTCGCGAAGAAGACCGACGACGTCGCCGGTGACGGCACGACGACCGCGACGGTTCTGGCCTGGGCGATGGTCCGTGAAGGTCTGCGCAACGTCGCAGCCGGCGCGAACCCGATGGTCCTGAAGAAGGGCATCGAGGCTGCGGTCGTTACCGCGGTCGAGTCGATCCGTTCGGTATCGAAGAGCGTCAAGACCGACCCGGCGCAGATCGCGAACGTTGCGGCCATCTCCGCAGCGGACAACGAGATCGGCAAGATGATTGCCGAGTCGCTCGAGAAGGTCGGCACCGACGGCGTCATCACCGTCGAGGAGAGCCAGACCTTCGGCATGGAGTTGGACCTCGTCGAGGGCATGCGCTTCGACAAGGGCTACATCTCTCCGAACTTCGTGACCGACCCCGAGCGCATGGAGGCCGTCCTCGACGACGCCTACGTGCTCCTCGTGAGCTCGAAGATCGCGGCAGTGAAGGACATGCTGCCGGTGCTCGAGAAGGTCATGCAGTCCGGGAAGCCGTTGGCGATCATTGCCGAGGACGTCGAGGGCGAGGCTCTGGCCACGCTCGTCGTGAACAAGATCCGCGGCACGTTCAAGTCGGTGGCCATCAAGGCTCCGGGCTTCGGCGAGCGGCGCAAGGAAATGCTCCAGGACATGGCGGTCCTCTGCGGCGGCCAGGTTGTGTCCGAGGAAGTCGGCCTCAAGCTCGAGGGCGTCGGCCTGGAACTGCTCGGCAAGGCTCGCAAGGTCGTCGTGACCAAGGACGAGACCACCATCGTCGAAGGTTCGGGCTCGCGCTCGGACGTTGCCGGTCGGATCAACCAGATCCGCGCCGCGATCGACAACACCGACTCGGACTACGACCGTGAGAAGCTCCAGGAGCGGCTTGCGAAGTTGTCCGGCGGGGTCGCGATCATCAAGGTCGGTGCGGCCACCGAGGTCGAGCTCAAAGAGAAGAAGCACCGCATCGAAGACGCAGTGCAGACCACCAAGGCTGCGGTCGAAGAGGGTGTTGTTCCCGGCGGTGGCGTTGCGCTGCTCCGGGCCCAGGCCAAGGTGCTCGCGCTGGCGAAGACGCTCGACGGTGACGAGGCCACGGGTGCGCGTTTGGTTGCCCGTGCGCTCGAAGAGCCACTGAAGCAGATCGCGGTCAACGCCGGTCTCGAAGGTGGCGTCATCGTGGAGAAGGTCCGCAGCCTCAAGGGCTCCAACGGTCTCAACGCCCGCACTGGTGAGTACGAGGACCTCGTGAAGGCCGGCGTCATCGACGCCGCGAAGGTGACCCGCTCGGCACTGCAGAACGCAGCGTCGATCGCGGCCCTGTTCCTCACGACCGAGGCCGTCGTCGCCGACAAGCCCGAGAAGGAATCGGCACCCGCGATGCCGGGTGGCGACATGGGCGGCATGGGCGGCATGGACTTCTGAGTCCTCCCGCACTGCTGCACCAAAGCCGTTTCGAAACGCGGGCGTCCTTCGGGGCGCCCGCGTTTCGCGTCTCGGCCAGGCCGCCGATAGCCTGCGCGGATGGCG
>JANPMG010000103.1:0-46617 GCA_031422675.1 Acidimicrobiia bacterium
GAGCTCCCGCTGGCTCGCCACCTCGGCCACCCACCGTGACGTCAGCCACGCCCACGGGCACATCGGGTCCCAGAAGAACTCCACGTCGTAGTCCGACGGCATCGGTGATTGCCTCTCGTCGAGGGGGAACGCGTGAACGCACACCGTAGGCACCTCCGCCGCGGACTGCGCATCGGTGTCGTAGGGTCGGTTCATGACGGAACGTTGGAGCGAAGACAACATCCCGGATCTCACCGATCGGGTGATGATGGTCACCGGGGCGAACAGCGGCATCGGATACGAGGCCGCCCGTGCGTTCGCAGAGCACGGTGCGCACGTGGTGCTCGCGTGTCGGAATCGATCGAAGGCCGATGCGGCAGTCGCAGCGATCGTCGCGCGGGCACCGGAGGCGTCGGTCGAAGTGCTCGAGGTGGATCTCGGCGATCTCGATTCGGTCGCGAGTGCTGCCAAACAGTTCCTGGCCGACCACAGCCGGTTGGACGCCTTGGTGAACAACGCGGGCCTCATGGCGCTGCCCCACCAGCGCACCGCGCAGGGATACGAGATGCAGTTCGGTGTGAACCATCTCGCGCCGTTCGCGCTCACCGGTCACCTCCTCGAACGCTTGTTGGCCACCCCCGGCTCGCGCGTCGTCGCCGTGAGCAGTACCGGCCACCGTCCGGGTCAGATCCATTTCGACGATCTCCAGCTGGAGCGGAACTACGGGCCGTGGCGCGCGTATTTCCAGAGCAAACTCGCGAACCTCCTCTTCACCTACGAGCTCCAGCGGCGCCTGAACGCGAAGGGAACCACCACCATCGCGGTCGCGGCCCATCCCGGCGGTTCGAGAACCAATCTCGGGAACGAGAACCCCGGTGGGATCATCAACACGATCGCCCACGTGGCGCACCCGTTGATCAGCCAGATGATGCAACCCGCGGCGATGGGGGCGCTCCCCACCGAGCGGGCGGCCACGGACCCGGGCGTGATCGGCGGCGACTACTACGGACCCGACGGATTCGGGGAACAACGCGGCTACGCGAAGCAGGTCGATTCCACCAAGCGTTCCAAGGACGTCGACACGCAGCGGCGGCTCTGGGCCGCCTCCGAGGAGTTGACCGGCGTTCGCTACGCCGCGCTCGACTGACCGCTTGAGCGACTGACCGCCTGACTCGGCTGCCCGAGTGCCGCACGCATGACCGAGACCACCACGCTCGTCGACCTCGACCGACTCGCGGCGTGGATGGATCTGCACCAGCTCGAGTCCGGGCCGATCGGGCGCGTGGAACCGATCACCGGTGGCACCCAGAACGTGCTGCTGCGGTTCACGCGCGGTGACCGCGAGTTCGTCTTCCGCCGTCCGCCGCCGCACAAGCGCGCGAACAGCGACGAAACCATGCGCCGCGAAGTGCGGGTGCTCACGGCCCTCGCCGGAACCGATGTGCCGCATCCCGCGCTGATCGCCGCATGCGACGAGACCGAGACCCTCGGCGCCACCTTTTATCTGATGGAACCGGTCGACGGGTTCAACGCCACGCTCGGAGTGCCCGAACCGCACGCGTCGGACCTCGCGCTCCAGCGAGCGATGGGCTTCGGGATGGCCGACGGGCTGCTCGCGCTCGCCCGGGTCGATCCGGCGGAACGCGCCATCGCCGACCTCGGGAAGTTTGAGGGGTGGGCGGAACGCCAAGTGGGTCGGTGGCGAGCGCAACTCGACAGCTACGCCAGCTTCGAGGGGTATCCCGGTCCGGACATCCCCGGGGTCGATGAGGTAGGGACGTGGCTGCACGCGCACCGACCCGCCCGCGTGCAGCCCGGGCTCATGCACGGCGATTTCCATTTCGCCAACGTCCTGATCCGGCGGGATGCGGGCGCGCTCGCGGCCATCGTCGATTGGGAGTTGGCGACAATCGGTGACCCGCTGCTCGACCTCGGCCATCTGCTCGCCACGTGGCCGGTGCGCGACGGCCAGCTCACACCGATCGGCGTGACCGCGCCGGGACTGCCCGAGCCGGACGAACTGATCGAATACTTCGCCCGGCGCAGCGAACGGGATCTCACCGACCTCGCCTGGTACCGGGTGCTCGCGTGCTACCGCCTCGGTCTCATCCTCGAAGGCACCCACGCGCGCGCCTGCGCCGGGCTCGCGCCGGTCGAGGTCGGCAACAACCTGCATTTCGTGACCGTGTATCTGTTTCAGCAGGCCTTGGAACTCATCGCCGAGTAGTCGAGCGAGAGTCCCCGATTCGGTCCCGGCCACCGACCAGACTTTCCCGGTCGGTGCAGCCGCATCGACGCCGGGGAGGCACGCGATGGGTCAATCACAGACGCGCTCGTGGCGAGCGGGCAAGCCGCTCGACGAGGGCTTTCCGGTCAGCGAGGTCTCCGAACATCTCGAGGATCCCGACACGGTGGTCTGGGTGGACTTCTGCGAGCCGGACAAGGCGCAGCTCCTGGAACTCGCCGACGAGCTGGACCTGCACGAGCTCGCAGTCGAGGATGCGCTGAGCGAGCATCAGCGCCCGAAGGTCGACTACTACGAGACGCACCTGTTCCTCTCGTGTCATGCGGTGACCGTCGACCCGGCGGAGGGCGAACTCCATGCCACCGAGGTCGACGCGTTCGTCGGTCCGCGCTGGCTCATCACGGTGCGCAAGGACGAGGGGTTCCCGATGGCGCCGGTGGTTCGGCGCTGGGAGCGTTCGCCGCATCTGCTGGTGTACGGGACCGGCTTCCTGTTGTACGGCCTGCTCGACGAGGTGGTCGACGGCTATTTCGACTGCGCGCAAGTCTTCGACGACTATTACGACGATGCCAGCGAAGGCCTCTTCGCCGATGAGCCCCTCGATCCGAACCGGCAACGCGAGTGGTTCGAGATGCGACGGGCGTTGGTGAAGTTCCATCGCTTCGTCGTCCCGATGCGCGAAGCCATCAGCGGGTTGATGCGGCGGGAGAACGACATCGTGGGCACCGAGCTCAACCCGTACTATCAAGACGTGTACGACCACGTCCTGCGCGTGACGGAGTCCACCGATGCCATTCGCGATCTGGTCGCGACGATCGTGGAGACGAACCTCAGCCTGCGTGATTTCCGCCAGAACCAGATCATGAAGAAGGTCACGAGCTGGGCGGCGGTGATCGCGGTGCCCACCTTGGTGACCGGCTACTACGGCATGAACGTCCCGTATCCCGGCTTCGCTCACACCTGGGGCTTCGTTACTTCGATGGTGCTCATGGTGGGGCTCGTCGTGATCCTGTACTGGCAGTTCAAACGCCACGAGTGGATCTGACGCGCATGCCATCCGATGCCCGGTTCGTCCCGGCGCCCCGGCTGGAGATCGACCTCGACCACGTGCGCGCCAACACGCGGCTGCTGGTGGGCCGGTTGGCGCGGCGCGGCGTCCGGGTCAGTGGCGTCACGAAGGCGACGCTCGGGCTCCCCGAGGTCGCGCAGGCCATGATCGACGGCGGGGCCGCGACGGTCGCCGATTCCCGAATCGAGAACCTCGAACGGATGCGCACCGCCGGCATCACGGTGCCGCTGGTTCTGATCCGTCCACCGATGCGCTCCCAGTGTGCGCGCATCGTGGCCACGGCTGACGTCAGCCTCAACACCGAACTCGTGGTGATCGCCGATCTCGCGGCCGCGGCGCGCGCCCAGGGTCGCCCCCACGGCGTGATGCTCATGCTGGAGCTCGGTGACCTGCGCGAGGGGTTACTCCCGGCCGATCTCGTCGCCGCGGCGCGCGAGGTCGTGCGGCTCGACGGGGTGGAGCTGCGTGGCATCGGCGCGAACCTCGCGTGTCAGAACGGGGTGGCGCCGAGCGCACGGAACATGAAGGAGCTGTCGGCGCGGGTCGCGGCGGTGGAGCGGGCGCTGGGCATCAAGGTGGCGGTGGTCTCGGGTGGGAACTCCGCAAATCTGGAATGGGCGGCTGCCGCCGCCGATCTCGGACGGGTCAACGAACTCCGGCTCGGCGAGGCGATCCTGCTCGGCCGCGAGACGCTGCACCGGCGCACGATTCCCGGCCTGCACACCGACGCGTTCACGCTGGTGGCCGAGGTCATCGAGGCGAAGCGCAAACCGAGTCGACCGTGGGGTGAGATCACGCAGAACGCGTTCGGCGAGACACCCCAGCCGGCGAATCGCGGTCCGCACGGCCGGGTGATCGCGGCCATCGGACGCCAGGACATCGATCACCTGGGGTTGGTGGCGCCGTCCGGATACGAGGTCCTCGGCGCCAGCAGCGACCACCTCGTCCTGGGGACTGATGGGGCGCTGCCCGCGGTCGGTTCTGAACTCCGCTTCGGTCTCAACTACTCCGGGCTGCTGCGCGCAATGACCTCGCCGTACGTGGTGCCGAGGTTGCTCCGGGGTGAAGCGGGCTCGCTCACCCGGGTGCGGCCGGGCTCGCGGGTGGCGCGCCGCCGGTCTCCAGCCGGAGGGCGAGGCCGGCTCCGATCAGGCAGATGACGCTCAGGCCGATAGTGACCACTCGCACTCCCGCCACCGGGTGGGCCGCCGAGGACACCAGCGCCACCGCCACGGCGACCGAGATGATCCCGCCGAGGTCCATGCCCATGCGGGACATTGCGCCGCCGATACCGAGCCGGTCGTTGGCGACGGTCCGCAGCGCGGCCGAGTTGCAGGCCGCGTGGGCAAAGCCCACGCCGATTCCGTAGACGATCCCGATCGGCAACCACAAGCCGAAGACGTCCTTCTCCTCGGACACCGCAAGCGAGAAGATCAAACCGGCCGCCGCGATGACCAGTGCGCCGGGGACGATGACGGACCGGGCGCCGTGACGATCGGCCAATCGCCCGGCCACGAATGACAGCGGACCGCCGAAGAGGGGCACCACCGCAACGGCGAGCCCGGCGTGAAAGGTCGAGAGTCCCCACCCGTCGGTGAGGAGTCGGATGAAGGCGAAGAAGGTCCCGGCGAACGTCCCCGCGACGAGCACGTTGAGCGCGACGCCGCGACGGTACGAGCGATCGCGAAACAGGGGCAGGTAGATCACCGGATCGGGATGGGTCCGGGACCGCAGCACGACCGCCGCGATGAGTCCGATCGCGCCGAGGATCGCGACGTCGGTTCGCAGGTCGAGGAGGCCCCAGTCGCTCACCTGGGTGATCGCAAGGACGAGCGAGCCCATGCCGAGGGCCAGGGCCGCCACGCCGAGGAGGTCGGGTGGCGGCGCACCCCGGCGCGGCGGTGACATCGGCAATCTCCTCAGCACGAAGACGCCGAGGGCCACCCCCACCGGCACGTTCAGCGCGAACGTCGTTCGCCATCCGTAGGCATCCACCAACGCGCCGCCGATCACCGGTCCGAGCGCGGCCGCTACTCCCCCCGTAGCGCCCAGACTCCCGACGATCGTTGCTCGCTTGGACACCGGGAACACGTCGAGCAGGATCGGGAGCGCGGCGCTGGTTTCACACACGAGCCCGACGGCCTGGATCACCCGTCCGAGAATGAGGATCGAGACCGACGGCGACCACGCAACCACACCGGAACCCACCGTGAAGAATCCGATGCCGATCGCGAAGATGCGCTCGCGCCCGAACCGATCGGCCATCCATCCGGCCGGTACCAACAGGGCGGCGGCGGTGATCGAGAACCCGGTGAGCGCCCACGACACCGTGGTCGCATCGGCCCGGAACGTGGTGGCGATGTGCCCGTAGGCGATGAACATCAACGAGAAGTTGAGCGACGTCAGCAGCGTTGCGCCGCCGACGAGCGCGAAGAGTCGGACCGGTCGTTCGGTGATCGGCCCGCGCGTCGGCGTCGTGCTCGGGGAGGTCATGACCCTGCGAGACTACGAGGCGGCGAGACTACGACCCGGCGAACTCCTCGATTGCGGCGAGATGTCCGGCCTGCTCGGCGGGGCTGAGGAACGACGCGAGGAACGAATGGCGCGCCAGCGTGATCACCTGATCGTCGCGGAGATCCAGCGCGGCGACGGTGGCCTCGAAGTTCGCGGCGATGTAGCCACCGAAGTACGCGGGGTCGTCCGAGTTGATCGTGACGCGCAGGCCGGCATCGAGCATTCGGCGCAGCGGGTGGTCGGCCAGCGTCGGGACCACGGCCAGCGCAACGTTGGACAGCGGGCAGACGGTGAGCGGGATCTGCTCGTCCACCAAGCGACGAACGAGTTCGGGATCCTCGAGTGCCCGCACGCCGTGGTCGATCCGGATCGCGCCGAGCCGATCGAGTGCCTGCCGGATGTACTCGGGGGGGCCTTCTTCCCCCGCGTGAGCCACGGGGAGGAGTCCGTCGGCGCGCGCCCGATCGAAAACGGCGCCGAATTTGGATGGCGGATGACCAGCCTCGGACGAGTCGAGCCCCACGCCGCAGATCGCATCCCGGTAGCTGCGGCTCGCGTCGAGCGTGGCCATCGCCGCATCGGCACTCAGGTGGCGCAGGAAACACATGATGAGTCGGGATGTGATCCCGGTGGCGCGCTGCGCGTCGTCGAGGGCGCCGGTGATGCCCTCGACCACGGCGCCGAACGGAACGCCGCGCTCGGTGTGAGTCTGGCGATCGAAGAAGATCTCGGCGTGACGCACCCCGTCGGCGACCGCGCGGTCGAGGTACGCGCGGGTGAGGGTGTAAAAGTCCGGCGCGTCGAGCAACACCGAACAGCCCGCGTAGTAGACGTCGAGAAACGACTGGAGGTCGGCGAACACGTAGGCGCGGCGGACGGCGTCGGCGTCGGCATACGGGATCGCGACGCGATGGCGGGCGGCGAGTTCGAGCATCAGCTCCGGTTCGAGCGTGCCCTCGATGTGCAGGTGGAGTTCTGCCTTGGGCAGCCGCGGCAGGTCGATCATCGGGACGAGCGGGGGCGCGCCGAGGGCGTTGCCGGAGTCATCGTTCGATTCTCCCAGCCGACGGGGTTCTGCGCCCGGGACCGAGAGATCGGATGATTTGACGGCCTCCGGCGATTCGGTCATCGTGAACCGGACAAACGGGCGAAGTTGGAGGAAAATCGTGTTCGGTCGGCACCGTCGGTATTCAGGGTTCGCGGCAGTGGTCGCGGTCATCGTGAGCCTGGCCGCACTGGGTCCGGGGGCCGGAGCGGCGCCGATCCAAGCTGGCGCGGTGGGCGTCCCGACGATCACGATCCCGTCCGGCGGGGTCGGCATCATCGCCCTGCAAGCCGACCTGAGCGAGATGCCCCACTACGGGTACGTGCAGGAGGAGTATCTGTACGAAGGGACGGCCCAGGCCTTCGATGCCGTCGGCACCTACACGAGCAACGGCGTCTGGCCGGTCACGCCGTCCACCACTGCGCCTTACAAGACCCGCATGATCGTCCGCCGGCCAACGGACCCCACCAAGTTCAACGGCACCGTGTTGGTCGAGTGGTTGAACGTGACCGCGGGTTTCGATACGTCTCCGGACTGGCAGTACGGTCGCATTGAGTTGATGCGCAAGGGCTACGCGTGGGTGGGCATCACCGCGCAGGCCGTCGGGGTGCAGGGAACGCTCGCCGGGCTCAAGACGCTTGACCCGATCCGGTACGGATCGTTGACCCACCCGGGTGACATCTACTCCTACGACATCTTCACCCAAGCGGCGCGAGCACTGCGGACCCCGGTCGGGCCGAACCCGCTCGCCGGACTCCGTGTGCGTCGGTTGATCGCCGACGGCGAGTCGCAGTCCGCGTCACGGATGACCACCTACGTGAACGCGATCGCCCCGATCAGCCATGCCTATGACGCGTACCTCATCCACAGCCGCTCGGCGGGCGCATCATCGCTGTCGCTGACCGGCCCGGGCGCGAGCCTTCCGAACCCGGCGTTCATTCGCACCGATCTCACCACACCGGTGCTGGTGCTCGAAGCCGAGACCGATGTGCCGCGCTATGCCCCCGCCCGTCAGGCCGACTCCCCCACCTTCCGGAGCTGGGAAGTCGCCGGCACCGCGCACGCGGATCTCTACATGCTCGGTCCGGCATCGGCCGGGATCCTCGGCTGTACGCAGCCGGTCAACAGCGGCCCGCAGCACTACGTCTTCCACACCGCGTTGCGCGATCTGCGCCGGTGGATGTTGAAGCCGTGGCGGACACCGCCGTCGTCGCCCCTCATCGCGCTCGACGGCGCGAACAACGTGCTGCGGGACCAGGACGGCAACGCCCTCGGTGGCATCCGGACCCCGCAGCTCGACGTTCCGATCGCCACCCTGTCGGGCTTCGGGAACAGCCCCGGTCTGTGTTCCCTGTTCGGGACCACCGCACCGTTCAGTCGGGCCCATCTCGTCGGGCGCTACGGCACCGTGGACCAATACCGATTCCGGTTCCTCCTCGCCGAAGCGCAGGCACTCGACTCGAAGTTCATGCTTCGGGACGATGCGTTCACGATTCTCGCCGAGGCGGCCACCTTCAACTTCCCGAGCTAGCGAACCCGAGCGCGCGCTCCGCACGTGGGTTCTTCGCGCGCGGGTGCTCAGCGCGTGTAGCAGTCGGCGACTTCGAGGGCTTCGTCGATTCGGGCCAGGCCGGTGTGGAGATCCTCGACGCTGGTGGTGCACGGCGGCGTGATGTGGAGCCGGTTGAAATGGGTGAACGGCCACACTCCGAGCGCACGGCACGCCGCGTTCAGTTCCGCCATCGGCGCCGCCGCCTCCCCCGCGGCGTTGTACGGCACGAGCATCTCGCGCGTGTCCTGGTCCTTGACCAGATCAAGGGCCCAGAACACGCCGAGACCGCGTACCTCGCCCACCGACGGATGGCGGGCGGCGATTTTCTGGAGTTCGGGGCCGAGCACGGCGCCGAGCGCACGGGCCTGATCGATCACCCCTTCGGACTCGAAGATGTTGATCGAGGCGACCGCCGACGCGCAGGCCAGTGGATGTCCGGAGTAGGTCAGCCCGCCGGGATAGACGCGCTCGGCGAACGTGGCCGCCACCGCATCGGAGATGATCACACCACCGAGGGGCACGTAGCCCGAGTTCACCCCCTTGGCGAAACAGATCAGGTCCGGCCGGACGTCCCAGCGTTGGATGGCGAACCATTCGCCGCAGCGGCCGAACCCCGCCATCACCTCGTCGGCGATGAGCATGATGCCGTGGGCGTCGCACAACTCCCGCACGCCGGCGAGGTATCCCTCCGGAGGTACGAGGATCCCGTTCGTCCCCACCACCGGTTCGAGGATGATCGCGGCGATGGTGTGCGCGCCTTCGAACATGACGAGTTCGCCGAGATGGGCGAGGGCGCGCTCGCACTCCTCGGCCGCGGTCGTGGCGTGAAACGAGGAGCGGTAGAGGTACGGACCGAAGTAGTGGACGACGCCGGGCACGCTCGGTTCGTTCGGCCACCGGCGCGGATCGCCGGTCATGGTGATCGACGCCGCGGTGCCACCGTGATAGCTGCGGTACGCGGCCAGCACCTTGGAACGGCCGGTGTGCAAGCGCGCCATGCGCAGCGCGTTCTCGGTCGCTTCCGCGCCGCCGTTGGTGAAGAACACCTTGTTCATGCCCTCGGGTGCGACGCCGGAGATGAGCCGCGCCGCCTCACTCCGATCGGCGTTGGCGTGGAACGGCGCAATGGTGCACAACCGACCCGCCGCCTCCTGGATCGCGGCGACGAGCTCGGGATGTTGGTGGCCGAGGTTCACGTTCATCAGCTGGGAGCTGAAGTCCAGGTACCGCGTGCCGTCGTAGTCCCACATCCAGGAACCCTGCGCGCCGGCGATCGCCACCGGTTGGACCAACGCCTGGGCCGACCACGAATGGAACACGTGGGCTCGGTCGTTGCCGAAGGTTGCGTCGTAGTTGTGGTGGTCGGCCATGCTCGGATTCTCACTCGCTCCGTACGATCACGAGGAACTGGCCACCGCCGGATTCGACCTCGGTGCGGGCGGGGAGCTCCGGTGCGAGCCGGCTGACCCGATCGGCCAACCACGCCGCGGCCACGGCGGCGTCGTCCGCGGTGGGACAGCGCGCCATCACTTCGCGTCCACCCTTGCGGGCGAGTCGTTCGAGGGTGGCGAGGATCGGTGCCGGGTCCACGACGAACAGCTCCGGTCCCCACATCACCACCGGGCTCACCGCGCCCTTCTTCGTGTTGCACGCCCGGTGCGCCAGCCGCGTCGCACCCACCACCGAGGTGCCGGCCTTGGCCTTGGACTTCGCTTTCGTGACGATGGCGTCGACGCTCGGTCCACGGGGATCGTTCACCGAGCGGTCGGGATCCACCGGTTCGTCGCAGAGCCAGCACCGCCAGCCGTCTCGTTCGCCGACGTCGTCGAGGCCCTTCACGGTCGGGACCACGGCGTCACCGGGTGTCGACGATGAGCACGCTGCACGGCGCGTGGTGGGAGATCTTGTTCGGCACGCTTCCGAGTACCCGACGCACGCCGGCCATGCCGCGATTTCCCACGACGAGCAAGTCCGCGCCGACCTGTTCCGCGATGGCGATCAGCGAGTCACCGGGGTCGCCGGGTATCGCGTGGATCTCGCAGGTCACTCCCTCGCGTCGGGCGGCGTCCGCGGCCGGGGCGCAGATCGACTGCGCGTGTTCGGCCAGTCCCGCGTCGATGACACTCACATCTGCGGCCACACCCGCGAGGGCCATGCCGATCGTGTTCACCGGCTGATACGCGTTGACAATGTGCAGCGTCGCGCCGCCCGCCTTGGCCACCTCGGTCGCGTGGCGTAATGCCACCGCCGCCGTCTCCGAGCCGTCGGTCCCCACCACGATCGTTGTGTACATTGCGCCATACTGTCAGCGCACCGGCAGTTGCGGCCAGGTGAGCCCCCTCGGGGCGGTGGCGAACGCCGAAGCCGTTATCCTCGCAGCCGGTATGGAACGCGCCGCGCGAAGTCCCGGGAAGATCCGCGCGTTCAGCGCGCGCTCGCCGCAGCTCGATGCCACGAACCCGACCGAGCGGTCGGTCTGGCCGCCTCCCGCCGCGGACGACGTCCGCTCGCTCCCGTACGTCCCGGCATTGGATGGTTTGCGCGCGCTCGCGGTCCTCGCCGTCATCGCCTACCACGACGAGTACCCGTGGGCGCGCGGGGGATTCCTCGGCGTGGACGCCTTCTTCGTCCTCTCGGGATTCCTCATCACGACCCTTCTCCTCGCCGAACGGCGCGGGCACGGTCGGGTGGATCTGCCGCGGTTCTGGGTCCGCCGATTACGCCGCTTGCTGCCGGCCTCATTGGCGGTTCTGCTCTTCGTGGCGGTGTACACGGCGACGGTGATCGATCCCCAAGCGCGCCGGAGTGCCGGATCCGATGGCCTGGCGGCGCTCTTCTACGTCGCGAACTGGCGATTCGTCTGGTCTGGGCAGTCCTACTTCGAACTCTTCGGCGCGCCGTCGCCCCTCCGACATGTGTGGTCGTTGGCGATCGAGGAGCAGTTCTATCTCCTCTGGCCGATCGTCGTTGCCGCGTGCCTCGGGCTCGGCCGAGGATCGCGGCGCGTCCTCACCATCACCTGCAGCGCAGGGATTCTCGCGTCCCTGATCGTCATGGTGGTGGTGTACGACGAGCGCAACCCGTCCCGGGCCTACTACGGAACCGACGCGCGCGTGCACGCTCTGCTCATCGGTTGTCTGCTCGGCATCTTTCTGTTCGGACGCCGACTCCCGTACGGGCGCGTGCTTCGCGGAACGGGTATCGCCGCGGCGCTGCTCGTGGCGCTGGCCGCAAACCGCGTGTCGGCCACGGATTCGTTCTTCTACCGCGGGGGCTCGGCGGTCTTCGCGGTCCTCGTCGCGCTCGTGATCATGTCGGTCCTGGCCGGCGGTGGTCTGGCGCGCGTCATGTCCGTCCGTCCTTTGGTCTGGGTCGGGACGATTTCCTACGGCCTCTACCTCTGGCATTGGCCGATCAACATCTGGCTCGTCGAGTCACGCCTTGGCGTCGGCGGAACTCCCCTCAACCTGATTCGGCTCGCCGCCACGTTCGGCGCGGCCACGGCGTCGTTCTATCTGCTCGAACGGCCCATCCGGCGAGGTCGGCTGCCGACGCGAGTGCGGCCGTGGGCGGCGCCGGCCGCGATCATCGTCACCGGTGGGGTGATCCTCGGATCGATGGCCGGCGCCGCCGATAACCCCGGTTACTTCGGTGGCGGTTTCGGATTTCCGTCCCGCTGTCGCCCGCAAACCGCCGAGTTCCGTGCTGCCGATGTCGCGGCGGAGCGCAAACCGTCCCGCCGGTCCGTTGACGTCCCGGCGCGTCGGATCCTGCTGATCGGCGACTCCACCGCGTGCAGCCTGTATCCCGGATTGCGGGCGGTCGGTCGCGCCGAAGGGTTTCGAGTCGACCAGGCCGCCGTCGTCGGGTGTGGCGTGGTGAGCGACGAGGTCACGAGTGCGCGCCCGTTCGTCGTCCCGCTCGGGACCGAGCAGTGTCACGGGCGCGTCGACAGGGCGCTGCGCCGCGCGTTTTCACGTTCTCATCCGGACCTGGTGGTCTGGCTGAGTGTCTGGGAGAAATCGGATCTTCGCGTTGGTGGCCGGGTCCTCCGCGTTGGAAGCCCCGAAGCGGAGCGGACCATTGTGCGGCGAGCAAAACGAATGGTTGCCCGCGTGGCGCGCACTGGCGCGCGCGTGGTTGTCGCTACCGTGGCTCCGCGTGCCCCCGGAGTCGCGTTCGAGGGAGTTGCTTCGCGACCGACCGCCGTCGATGACCGGGAGACGACGACCTTGAACGAGCTTCTCGTTCGAGTCACGAGCCGGCACCCCTCGAACGTTTCACTGGTGGATCTCGCCGCGCTGCTTTGTCCGGCGGGGCCGCCATGCCCGGAGCGGGTCGACGATTTCCGGCCTCGTCCCGACGGAAATCACTTTTCGCCGGCCGGTGCAGTGTGGGCGGCGCGGTGGCTGCTCGCACATCTTCCTCCGCAACCGGCCCGGTGAGCCCGATACCCTCCGGGGGTGCTCAGCGCGGGCTTGCTGTTCCTCGGGATCGTGATGGTCGGGTGGATCCTGATCGTGATCCTCGGCGTCGCACTGCGCTTCCGCCATCTCCTGCGCCGAGACCGCCGATCCGACGGGTAGACCGAGCGAGCTACTGCGCGGCGCCGGGGTGGGTCATGTCGATGGGGACGACCACGCGATCGAAGAGATCTTCGGCCACCCCATTTGCCAGCGCGGCCACCTTCAAGGTGGTGTCGTGATCGATTGCGTAGTGCGCGATCTCGGACGCGTGGTCGTACCCGATGATCGGAGCGAGCGCGGTGACCATCATCACCGAGTGCTCGATGTTGTCGGTGAGCCGCGCCGCGTTGAGCTGCGCGCCCTCGATCATGAACCGCCGGAAGTGGTCGCACATGTCGGCCATGATCCGCGCCGAGTGCAGGTAGTTGCTGATGATGATGGGACGAAATGCGTTCAGCTCGAAGTTGCCTTCGGCGCCGCCCATCTGGACCGCCACATCCGAGCTCATGATCTCGATGCAGACCATGAGCATCGCTTCGGCCTGAGTCGGGTTGACCTTGCCCGGCATGATCGACGAGCCCGGCTCGTTGGCGGGGAGGATCAACTCGGCGAGTCCGGTGCGCGGGCCGGAACCGAGCCAGCGCAGATCGTTGGCGATCTTGAACAGCGTGACCGCTACTCCCTTGAGCGCGGCGTGACCACGCACCATGCGATCGAGGGTGCCTTGGGCCGTGAACTTGTTGGTCGCGGTGGTGATCGCGAAGCCGGTGAGCTCGGCCAAGGTCGCGGCGACGGCCTCGCCGAAACCGGCCGGCGCGTTCAGACCGGTGCCGACCGCGGTGCCGCCCATCGCCACCGGGAGCAAGCCGGCGGTCCCGTGTTCGAGGTCAGCGATGGCGTCGTCGAGGGCGCCCACGTAGCCCGACCATTCCTGGCCCACGGTCAGGGGGGTTGCGTCTTCGAGGTGGGTGCGCCCGATCTTGACCACATCGACCCACTGCTGTGACTTGGTGTCGATCGCGTCGCGCAGCGCGCGCAGCGCAGGGAGGGTCTGGTCCTGCACCATCGCGTAGCCGGCGAGGTGCATCGCGGTCGGGAACGTGTCGTTGCTGGACTGGCCCATGTTGACGTGATCGTTGGGGTGGACCGGGGTCTGGGAACCCAGTTCGCCCCCCACCAGCTGGATGCAGCGGTTGGAGATCACCTCGTTCACGTTCATGTTCGATTGCGTGCCCGAGCCGGTCTGCCACACGTACAGCGGGAACTCGGCGTCGAGCGCGCCGCCGATGACTTCGTCGCTGACCCGTTGGATCAGATCCGCCTTCCAGCCCGGCAGCCGACCGCTGCGGGCGTTCACGATGCTCGCGGCCTTCTTGATGTAGCCGTACGCGTGGTACACCTCGGCCGGCATGCGGTCGTCGCCGATGTTGAAGTGCTCCAGACTGCGTTGGGTCTGCGCGCCCCAGTATCGATCGGCGGGGACCGGAACCTCGCCGAGACTGTCGAACTCGGCGCGGGTCCCGTGGGTCTGGAGCCCGATCGGCACGTCCAGAACCGCGGGCCCGGTTTCGAGCGCTTCATCGATCGCGGGGTCCGGCGTCGGCGCGGCGACGAGGGTCATGCGGCCACGACCGGGCGGTACACGGGCCACCACTCCGCCTGGCGAACGGCTTCGACCGGATCGTCGATGTCGGCCTGTGCGAGTCCTTCGGCCTGGGCGGTCCTGACCACGTCAACGGCCACCACGCTCGACGTGGCCCGCAGGTACTGGTTCGACGGCAGGAGTGCCGCGCCCGGCTCCGAGAGGTCGGCCCGTCCCGCAACGGCGAGCGCCGCCGCCCGGATCATCTCGTCCGAGACCGTCGAGGCTCGGGCCACGATGACTCCCAGTCCGAGTCCGGGATACAGCGCCGCGTTGTTGGCCTGACCGATGCGGTGGCTCACGCCGTCGATTTCCACGTCGTCGAACGGTGAACCCGTGGCGACCAGTGCCTTCCCGTTCGTCCACGTGAGGATCTGGGCGGGCGTGGCTTCCGCGAGCGGCGTGGGGTTCGAGAGCGGGAAGACGATCGGACGCTCCACGTGGGCGGCCATCTCCGTGACGATCGCCTCGGTGAACCGGCCGGGGGTGGTGGACGTCCCGATCATGATCGTCGGCTTCACTGCTTCGACCACGGCCGCGAGGTCGATGATGCCGGCGGTCTCGCGCTCGCCCTGGAGTCGGGCCATCGCGGGCCAGCGAGTGGCGTCGGCGGTGTCCACGACGGGCCGGGTCCGGGTCCACTCGGCCACGTCGCTCAGCGGCTTTGCGTACGGACGCTGATAGTCCAGGAGGTCGTCGGCCATGTCGTCGGTCAGGAGTCCCGGCAGGTCGACCACGAAGATGCGGGCGAGCGCGTCCTCGAGAGAGACGCCGTCGCGCGCCATCTGGTCGCGGATCTGATCGGCGATGCCGCACCCGGCCGTCCCGCCGCCGAGGATGACCACCCGCTGGTCGGACCACGTGGTGCCGGCCACCTTCAGCGCGTTGTAGAGGCCGGACATCGTGATCGCACCGGTGCCCTGCATGTCGTCGTTGAACGTGGGGCAGGTGTCGCGGTAGCGGTCGAGGATTCGGCGGCAGTTGGTGGAGCCGAAGTCCTCCCAGTGCAGCAACGCGTTCGGGAACAGTTGGCGCGCGGTCTGCACGTACGCGTCGACGAATTCGTCGTAGCGCGCATCGCGCACCCGACCGTGGCGGTTCCCGATGTACTCGGGATCGTTGAGGAGCGTCTCGTTGTCGGTTCCGACGTCGAGCACTACGGGGAGGACGCGGTGCGGGTCCACGCCCGCGGCGGCCGTGTACACCGCGAGCTTGCCGATGGAGATGTCGATGCCGCCAGCGCCCCAGTCGCCGATTCCGAGGATCTCCTCGGCGTCGGTGGCGACGATGAGATCGATCTCCGCCGCGGTGGCGCCGGTGGCCATCAGCGCGGCGGCGATGCCGTCAGGATCGTCGATCGAGAGGAACACGCCGCGCGGGCGGGAGTAGACCTCGCTGAACTTCTCGATGGCTTCACCCACGGTCGGGTCGTAGGCCACGGGCAGCATCTCGAGCAGATGCTTCTGCACGAGCGCGTAGAAGAGGGTCACGTTGTTGTCGTGGAGTCGGAGCAGGTACAGGTGCTTGTCGAGATCGGTGGCGTGCGCGGAGTAGTGGGTGTACGCGAGCTCCACCTGTTGCGCGAGGTCCATGGGCCCGGCCGCGGGCAGCAATCCCACGAGTCCGAGCCGTTCCCGTTCCGATGCACTGAAGGCGCTGCCCTTGTTCAGGGCGGGGTTGCGAAGAACGTCATACCCCCGGGACTCGGTTTCGATGACGGACTCGCCATCACGGGTGACGACGCGGACGTGTCGAGAGATCATTCGGGGAATGTCGGCCGCCGCCGACGAGTCCTTGACCGGTTCCCCGGCCAATCACCTGGGCCGACTACCTGGGCCGATTGCTCCGCCGGCCCGGTCGCCGCTTTCGGACGGCTCAGGGCGCCGGTGTCAGGTCACCGGCGCGAGTGCGTCGGCGGTGACTTCCATGTGGCCGAGGTGTTGGAACAGCTCTTCGAAGACGTGGATGACGAGTGCGCCGTCGGTGCGGTCGGTCCCGGGCATGAACTCGCGGAACGGGTGGTCGGTGGTCGTGGGGCCAGCATCGAACTCCACGGCCAGCGCACACGTGCGGTCGACGGCGATCGCAATGCGGTCACGGAGCTCGGCGATCGTGGCGTGCGCTGCGAACTCGGCGTCGCGATCGCGCTCGCTGGCCCGGCCGAGGCCCGGCATCTCGAACCACGACGGTGCGAGCTCACAGCAGTGAGTGACCAGCCCGGCGACCGAGTTGGTGCCCCAGCCACTCGGTCGTCGGTTCACGGTCTCGTCGTCGAGGCGGTCGAGGACCTTCTCCATGCCGCCGAAGACGTGACGGACATAGACGCAAACGGTCTCGGCGCCGAGTTCCATGGTCGCTCTCCCAACTCGCGGTTGCCCGAGACGGTAGAGCGAACGCTCAGGCCGCGGGCGCATGCAACGCCGCGCCGACGATGCCCGCGTCGTTGTGGAGCGCGGCAGGGACGATCTCGGTGCGGAGCTCGATATGGGGCAGGAACTTCTCGGACTTCTTGCTCACTCCCCCGCCGACGATGATGAGGTCGGGCCAGAGCAGGCGCTCGACGAGCTCGAAATACTCCTGGAGGCGGTTCGCCCAGTGCTTCCACGACAGGTCCTCGCGTTCGCGCACGGATTCGGCGGCCCAGCGCTCCGCTGAGTCGCCGTGCAGCGGCAGGTGGCCGAGCTCGGTGTTCGCGACGAGCACGCCGTCGGCGAACACGGCGCTGCCGATGCCGGTGCCGAGCGTGAGCACCACCACCACGCCGGACCGGTCCCGGCCGGCACCGAAGCGCATCTCGGCCAGACCCGCGGCGTCGGCGTCGTTCACGACCGCGACCGGCCGGCCGATCGCCGCGGCGAACCGTGCGGTGGCATCGACGCCGATCCACGCGCCGTCGATGTTCGCCGCAGTCTCGACCACACCGCTCCGTACCACCGCGGGCAACGTGATACCGACGGGGCCCGGCGCGTCGAGCTGGGCGAGGAGGTCGGTGGTCACCTCGATGATGCGGTCGGGGTTCGCCGGGCTGGGGGTGAGAACACGGATCCGGGGGGTCGCAAACGCGCCGACCGTGAGGTCGACGGTCGCCCCCTTGATGCCGGTGCCCCCGATGTCGATCCCGATGACCGGGATGTTGCCGTCGTTGGGTTGCCTCGCGTCGTCCGTCACGCGGCGAAGGGTAGAGCGTGGTGGCAAGGTCCCGGAGCTACCCGCTCCGGGAGAGGATTGCGACGACCGTCGACGCACCGGGGTCGCCAGAAACAGAGACCACCGTGCCAAAGATCATCTCGTGCCGAGTTCAGTGTGTGTCGAAGGGGCGAAGCGTTCCACGAGTACACGCGACCCGTGGGCGGCGTGGTTGACCGCCGCTTGAGTGCCGAAGCGGCAGATTTGCCGCGGTCGATTGAGTCACCGTCACGCCGATGCGGCAGGGTGTGCGGACGCGATCTGCTTCGGGCTCGGGCCTGATAGCAAAGGATGTCGGGGAGACTCCGGATCGTCCGACAGTCCAGTGTCACGAGCGCACCTTGCCGACGCGCACCGCGGCGTCGTCGACTTCGTCGAGCTGTCGCAACCTTGCGGACCGCTGCGAACACAGATGTGGTCTACGAACCAATGACTTGAGGCGCGCCCTGCCGCCGGTCCAGCCGGATGAGCGACGACGCTCGAGGGGGCATTCCGGGCCGGAGAGATCGCGTGCTGTTCTCCACCGGACATCGGCGAGACTGGCCGACCATGGCGAGCGACTCTGAAACTGCGCGTCTCAATGTCCTACGCACTTTCGGGCGGCTCAACGGCGATGCGCTGCTGACCCCGGTCTTCCACGACCCCCAAACCCTTTCGTCGCTCGGACCGGGCCTGGCCGAACCCTTCCGCGATCTGGAGGTGACTGCGGTCGTCGCTCCGGAAGCTCGAGGATTCATCCTCGGCGCACTCTGCTCCGTGAGCTTGGGCGTCGGATTCGTCGCGGCTCGTAAGCCCGGCGTGCCGAGGCCAGGAGACCGGGTCCAAGTGACGTCCGAACCCGACTGGCGCGGCCGACGCATCACCTTCTCAGTAGCCTGCGTCTTCGGCCCGTCCGATCGAATATTGCTCGTCGATGACTGGATCGAGACTGGCAGTCAGGCATCGGCCATCGCTGACGGCGGTCGCGCGGATGGGAGCGACGCTCGCCGGAACTAGCGTGATCGTGGACCAGGCACCCGCGACAATTCGTTCGGCTCTGAACGTCGTCGGCTTGTTGAGTTACGACGAGCTCCCTGAGGCCAGCCGAAGATGGTGTCCCTAGCGCCGGCTGCGACGCCCGCACACGACCGGTCGGACAATTCGTGCGAGGACGACTCGCTCGCGAGTCTCAAGGATGCGGGACGCAGCGCCGATAGCCGCAGGATGGTTGAGAAGCGCTCGGGCCTGGGGCTCTTCGCGTTCTACGTCGTCGCGACCCTGGTCCCGATCTTGGCGCTCGGTGTCGTGCTGGCGCGAACGTATCGCGAGGATCTCGACGAACAGGGCCTCCATGATGCGGGCGAGATCTCCTCAATCGTCGCAGAGGCGACCGTGTCCCCCGAGCTCAGTGGCGACACGCTGACGAACGGTCTGACAGCCGAAGAGCGCGCCGGCCTCGTCAAGTCACTCGAACCCATCCTGCGTGAGGGCACTGCGCTGCGACTCCGGCTTCGCGATCGGGTCGGCCATGTCGTGTTCGATCCCGAACGTCCGAACGCCGCTCCGTTTGGCCCGCGCAACAACGAGGTCGTCGAGGCATTGACCGGCAAAGACGTGCGGCTGCGCACACACCTGAACACCGATGCGGCTGACCACGCCCGGACGGCCGGTACCGCAGCCGTCGAGGTCTACGAACCGGTCCGGGCCTCAACCGGCTCTCACTTTGTTGGGGTCATGGAGATCTACGTGCCGTACGGTCCGATCGCGCGCTCGATCGACCAGGCGTATCGCAGCATGACGACGCTCCTCGCCATCGGGTTGCTCGTCTTGTGGGCCCTCTCAGGTGCCATCACCTGGTCGGTCACCCGCAAATTACGCCGTTCCAACGCCGAGAACCGCTTCCTTGCGAAGCGCGATCCGCTCACCCGCATGGCGAACCGTTTCGCGATCGTCGAGGACGTCGACGCGAACCTCAGGCGCTTGGGCGTGGACCACGGCATGACCGTGGCGATTCTCGACATCGACGGCTTCACTGAGATTAATGAGGTGCTCGGCCACGCGAACGGAGACGAGTTCCTCCGCCACGTCGCGCGCATCGTCCAGGCCTCGGCGGGCCGCACGGGGTTCACCGCCCGCATCGGTGCGGATCAGTTCGCGATCGCGCGGGCGACGTGCTCTAATCCGACGATGGCCTCCGTGATCCGCGGAATCCGGAACGCGTTGCTCGACGAGCTCGAGCTCGATGGTGTGACCCTGACCGCCGAGTTCACCGTCGGGTTCGTCGACGGTGACGCGACCGTCGGCGCGTCCGAGCTGCTCCGCCGCGCCGGGGTCGCCTGCCGGGCGGCCAAGCAGGTCAACGCACCGGTGTTGTCGTACGAACCAAGCCAAGAGGGATTCGACGCCGACCGATTGACGCTCGTGGCCGAACTGCGCCACGCGATCGACGACGGCCAGCTCGTGCTCCACTACCAACCAAAGGTGAACGCGGCAGACGGCGCCGTGACGAGCGTCGAGGCTCTCGTCCGTTGGCAGCACCCCACCCGCGGCCTACTCGCGCCGGACGTGTTCGTGCCTGCGGCGGAGTCAACCGAGCTCATCATCGGTCTGACCGACTGGGTCGTGGACCGCGCGTGCGCCCAGGCCGCCGCCTGGGTGGCACTGGGCATGCCGCTGCCGATCGCGGTGAACGTGTCGGCCCGTTGCCTGCGCGACCACGAGTTCGCCGACCGCATGTTCGCGACGCTGCGACGGCACGAGCTGTCGACCGACCTCATCGCCATCGAGATCACCGAGACGGCCGTCATCGCCGACCCCGAGCGCGCGGCCGCGACCCTGCGCCGGCTCGCCGAACGGGGCATGGGCGTGGCCATCGACGACTTCGGCGTGGGCTACACGTCGCTCGCCCACCTCGATCGTCTCCCGATCACCGAGCTGAAGATCGACCGCGAGTTCGTTTCGCGCATGGCTCTGGGCGCTGGCGCCGGAGGCGACGCCGTGGTGCGCGCCGTCGTGTCGCTGGGGCACGGTCTCGGGATGACCGTGGTCGCCGAGGGCGTCGAGGACGACGCCACGCTGTCACTGCTGGCCGAGATCGGGTGCGACGTCGCCCAAGGCTACGCTATCGCCCGGCCCGCGCCGGCGGAGGTGTTCGAAGCGTGGCTGCACACCCGGCGCGCACCCGCCGAGTCGGCGGTTAGTTCGCCGGCATGAGCCCGAGGTCGGCGTAGATCATCTGCGTCACGCGACCGGTTCAGCGACGAGTGCAGGCCGGGCGCGCCGCCCCCGAGCAGTGCGCGTGTGACGTTGCCGGAGTCGCTCTCGACGCCGTTGCCGAGATTGGATATGAGCGCCTCGTGGTCATGGGATGGTCCGGGGGTGGCCCGTACGCGTTGGCCGCGGCAAGTCTCGGCCGAAGTGCAGTTCTCGGCGTCGGTGTGCTTGCGTCGTGGGCGCCCATGGACCCGCCTGCGCCCGGCCTGCCCGTTGGCGTGCGGGCCTTCATGCGGTTGGGGCGCTGGGCGCCACGACCGGTGCTACGCGCAACGATGGGCGCGGCCGGGTTCCGCACCGACGGGCACGTGGACGACGTTCGGCGTGTTGCGCGCCCGTGGGGCTTCTCTCCCGGTGACGCGGCAGCCCATTTGCCCGTCGTCGCCTGGCACCGCGAAGCCGACACCGACGTCCCTATCGAGCCATGGCGGAGGTCGACGCGGGAGTCCTGAACGCTCTCTACGCCGAACTGGGCGAGGACGGCGCGCGGCGCGACGGCAAGCCGGGCGGACTATCAGCCCGGACGATTCAGTACATCGCCACGATCGTCTCGGCGGCGCTGGGCGATGCGGTGGAGTGGGGGCGGCTCGCGGTGAATCCTGCGCTGCGGTCCCGTCCACCGTGCCCAAGATCGTCTGGTGCGCGTCAGATCGAAGCGTGGGACGCCGAGACGTTGCGTGACTTCCTCAGCCGGTGTCGGGCGCGGGAGGACCGTTACTACGCGCTGTGGGTGGTGCTCGCGTCGATGGGCGCGCGGCGCGGTGAGGCGCTCGGGCTCCGTTGGCGCGACATCGACCTCGCAACGGGGCACGTTTCGATCGTGCAGACGGTGATCGCAGTCGATCACAAGATGCAGTTGGGTGAGCCGAAGACGGAGCAGGGTCGCCGGTCGATATCGCTCGATGTGGGCTCGGTGGCGATCCTGAAGGCATGGAAAGCGCGCCGGGCTGGCGAGCGTCTGGCTTTGGGGAAGGGATACCAGGATCACGGGCTTGTGTTCGCCAAGGTGACGGGCGAACCGTTGCACCCTGAGCGGGTGTCGAAGGAGTTCGATCGTCGGGTCGAGCGGTGGTCACTCCCCCGGATCCCGCTGCATGGGTTGCGTCACACTTGGGCGACCCTCGCGCCCCGCGCCGGCGTGCATCCTCGGGTAGTCCAGGAACGGCTTGGCCACGCGACGATCGCGATCACGTTGGGGATCTACTCGCACGTCACACCGAAGCTGGACGCCGATGCGGCGTCGCTCATCGCGGCCGAGATCCTGCCAGCACCCTGAACTACGCGATTCCCGGCATCACCCAGGGCACGTCGCCGAGTTCGGCATCGAGCATCGTCGCGACGAGGAGCGCGTCAGCAGCGCGGATCGGTTCACCGAGTTCGATGGTTTCGGGCGAGATGATTCCAGCGACCGCGGCCACGACGGGGTTATCGCGGCCAATGTCGTCCTTGATCGTTTCGATGACGGCATCGAGCACCGGTAGAGCGATACCACCCACCTCCTGCTCGGGGTCCTTGGCCTGCAATGCAGTGAGCCCCCGAATCAGATTCTCGACGCGTTCCTTTGCCTTGTGCGGGTAGTCGTCGTCTTCCATGAATCCCCTCCCGCGCTCCGGGTGCCAAAGCGGTTGCAAACGGGGTGGTGGGGTCACCCGATACGCGCTCTGACCTGCACCGCGGGTGGTGTCGAAGGGGGGACTTGAACCCCCACGCCCGTTAGGGCACTAGCCCCTCAAGCTAGCGCGTCTGCCGATTCCGCCACTTCGACGTGGAGCCGAGATTGTAACGACACGCGGCGCCGGTGGACCGCCTTGGAGCGAATCGCGCCGGGGCGGTTACGCCGCAGTGGGTGCCGCCGGAGTGGCGTGGAGGCGGTTCGCCCGTCGGAACGTCCCATGTCGTTGAAGCGGACACCGTTGGCGCGCATCACCTCGTGGCCGACCCGTACCGTCATCATCCGCACGTAGAACGGATCGCCGGGCACGAAGTGGTGGATTGCGTGGCTGGATCCGAAGTTCATGCAGAACAGCTGCATCGGGGCGAGGTACCACTTGGTGAGCACTTGGGTCTGCTCCACCACGGTCCCCTCCTCGACGCCGCCGTAGTAGTGCATGTTCGAGCTGATGAAGTGCAAGCAGAACATCCGCAGCACGTTCGGCAGCAACCAGACCACGGCGAGGAAGTTCAGGACCGCGACGACGGTGGCCGGCACCCCGCTCGTTGCGAGCGCACCGAGACCGAGCACGGGGCTCGTGAGGTCGACGGCGTGGAAGGCGAGAAACCCGTACCAGAGTCCGAGACCCACGAACGTCTGCGGGAAGAACGCATGCCGCAAGCTGCGAAGGACGAACGATCGGGTCTCGGGGCGCTTCGGCAAGCGCATCAGCGCCGAGGCGAGCAGGTCCGTCATCATCGCCAGACGCCGCAGGTTGAAGTGTTCACCGTTGGTGATGGTGCGCTCCTCGATGTCGCCCTTCGTGCCGGAGATCTTGTGGTGGCGCAGTTGCAGGTCCCGGCGTGACCACGGGCTGATCGTGAGCGGGCGCTTAGCCCACACCACCGCCATCATGATGTTCTGCGGGGTCTTGCTGCGGGTGAAGTACAGCTTGTGGATCAGATCGTGCTCGAGCTCGTGGCGGATGCTGGCGAAGGCGGCGATGACCAGGATCGTCACCCACCACGCCACGGCGCCAAGGCATAGGTCGCGCTGCGTTTCTCCGACTCCGCCGCCTTCTTGCGGGCGTTCCGCCGCTGAACCGGTGTTCCGCCGTCGCAATATCGCGGCACGACATCAGCTCCCTGACCGAGCAGATTTCTGACGAATTGGGGGGTTGACGGCAAACGCGCGTTCGGGTAAACTACGTACTGGTAACTTCCCCTGCCGCCGGGACCCGTTTGGGTGCTTCTCGGGTATCGCGGCCTCGTGCCTTTGGGCGCCGACAACCGATTTCGTGTTGAGGGGAGGTAACCGTGGCTGCTGTGCTCGACGATCGTCTGGCCGACTCGTGGGTGTTGCGAGACGCGGTCGATACCGTCCTCGCGCAAGAGCCTGCGGAGTTGCCCGACGCCGCCTTGGCCCGCGAGATCGTGAGCGTGCGGGCGGAGATGGATCGCCTCGAAGCTCAGTTCGCGCGGCTGGTCTGGGCTGCCCATCAACGCGGGATCGGATCGGCGGACGGCTCTCCCTCGACCGCAGCCTGGCTCCGGCGCCGGACCGGGATGCGCGACGGCGACGTCCGCGCCGCGGTGGAAGCCGGCGAAACTTGCGACGCGCTCCCCCTCACCAGCGCCGCGTGGCGGGACGGCACGATCAGCTCGGGCGCGGCCCGCACCATCTTCGGTGCCCGCGTCGCCGGCCACGACGAGAAATTGCGGGTCGTCGAGCCGCTACTCGTCAAGATGGCCCGCAACGGCGTGACCCGCGAACTCCAACAGGCTTGCGCCCACTTTCGGGCCTGTGCCCAAGCGGATGGGACCGAACCCCGCGACCACGACGGCCTCACGTTGTCTCAGACCTATGGGGGACGAACCGTCCTCAACGCGAGCCTCTCGTCCACGGCGGCGGAGATCGTCACGACCGCAATCCACGCGTTCACCGACCCACCCGAAACGCAGGACCGGCGGACGCCCGCCCGTCGGCGCGCCGATGCGCTCGTCCGCATCGCGGAGCTCGCCCTCGCCCAACTCCCCGGTCCCGACCGGGAAGGCCCCGTGCGGGCGCGTCCGTCGTGCACCGTCGTGATCGACTGGCCGACTCTCCTGAACAACGACCTCGGGCGCATGGACGGCGAGTACACCGGCAGGTTGCACCGCAGCGATGTCGAACGATTCTTGTGTGACTGCAGCGTCGCGCGAGTGGTGACGGGACCGAAGGGTCTGCCGATCGACGTGTCACCCAACCGACGGACCGTGCTCACCACGATGCGGCGGGCACTTGTGGTCCGAGACAACGGCTGTCGATATCCGGGCTGTCGAAAACCGCCCGGATGGTGTGATGCCCACCACGTCATCCACTGGCAACACGGCGGGCAGACCATCCTCATCAACCTCGTGTTGCTCTGCGATCACCACCATCACGTGGTCCATCAACCGGGATGGACCGCCACCTTCGACGGCGTCACCTTTCGGGTACGAAGACCCGATGACACGCTGATCGAATAACCCACGACGCGCCACTGCCACCTGCGTTGGTGCCTGAACCGTCGCCGAGGTGTCGCAGGTGACAAACGCGGGGTGGGGTGCGCTGCGGCGACGTGGGTTCGGTGCCTGAACCGTCGCCGGGGCGTCGCAGGCGACAAGCGCACGGAGGAAGGATGCGGCACCCAGCAACGAGCAGCGACCTACAGCACCGCGGCTTCTTCGGCGAAGTGGCAGGCGACGGGGTGACCTTGGCCGCGGTCGATCAGTTCGGGCTCCTCGGTGGCGCAGATGTCCTGGGCCTTCCAGCACCGGGTCCGGAACCGGCATCCCGACGGCGGATTCGCGGGCGACGGGACGTCCCCCTCGAGCACGATGCGCGTCCGGGCCCGCTCCTTGCGTGGATCCGGGACCGGCACCGCCGAGAGCAACGCCTGGGTGTAGGGATGGCCGGCGTGCTCGTACACGTCGTCGGCGTCGCCGATCTCCACGATCTTGCCGAGGTACATGACGGCCACTCGATCACAGATGTGGCGGACGACGGAGAGGTCATGCGCGATGAACACGTAGGCGAGTCCGAGCCGCGCTTGGAGATCCTCGAGCAGGTTCACCACGCCGGCTTGGATCGACACGTCGAGCGCCGACACCGGCTCGTCCAGGACGATGACGTCCGGGTCGAGGGCCAACGCTCGCGCGATGCCGATGCGCTGGCGTTGACCGCCGGAGAACTCGTGCGGGAATCGGTTGACGTGCTCGGGATTCAACCCGACCGTCGCCATCAACTCCTTGACCCGCTCGGCGCCGCCGCCCCGCCAGCTGCCGTGGATGCGCATCGGTTCGGCGATGATCGCTTGCACGGTCATCCGCGGATTCAACGACGCGTACGGATCCTGAAAGACGATCTGCATGTTGGCGCGCAGGCGCCGCAGCTCCCGGCCACCGATGCCGACGACGTTGCGTCCCTCCAGCAGGATCTCGCCGGAGTCCGGTTCGAGGAGCTGAAGGACACAGCGGCCGGTGGTGGACTTGCCGCACCCCGATTCGCCCACCAAGCCGAACGTCTCGCCGCGCGGCAGCGCGAAGGAGACCCCGGACACCGCCTGCACCCGGTTCACCGTCTGGCCGAAGAGTCCGGCGCGGATCGGGAACGTCTTGACGAGATTGCGTACCTCGAGCAGCGGAACCGGCTCCGGGGCGGAATCGAGCAGCGGAGCTCCGGCGGCGTCGGTCATGGTGTGTCCTCCACCAGGGTGCCCACGCGCTCGGGAAAGAAGCACGCCGTCAGGTGGCCGACTCCGACGTCGGCCAGTTCCGGGCGGGCCTGCGAACACCGGCCGGGAACCTCGGCGTGGGGGCAGCGCGGATGGAACGCGCAGCCGGTGGGGAGATGGATGAGCGACGGCGGTTGGCCCTCGATGCGGTGCAACCGTGACTTCTTGTCGGATCGCCGGTCCAGGCGCGGCAGCGATGCCAGAAGACCCTCGGTGTAGGGATGCTTCGGTGCGTAGAACGTGTCGTCGACGGAGCCGAGCTCCACTTGGCGGCCTGCGTACATGACGACCATGCGCTCGACCATGCCGGCCACCACCCCGAGATCGTGGGTGATGAGCACGATGGCCGAGCGGGTGCGGTCCTGGATCCGCTCCAACACTTCGAGGACCTGCGCCTGGATCGTCACGTCGAGCGCGGTGGTGGGTTCGTCGGCGATGAGCAGCGCCGGATCGTTCGCGATCGCCATCGCGATCATGGCGCGTTGGCGCATTCCGCCGGAGAACTCGTGCGGGTACTGGTCGACCCGTTCGGACGGATTCGGGATGCCGACGAGATCGAGCAGCTCCACGCAACGCTCGCGCACCGCGGCCGATTCGATGGCCCGGTCGTGAACGTGAATCGTCTCCGCGATCTGCTTGCCGACGGTGGCGACGGGATTGAGCGCGGCGAGCGCGTCCTGGAAGATCATCGCGATCTCGTTCCCGCGTAACTTCTCCATTTCGCGTTCGGGGAGATCCTGGAGCGACCGCCCGCGGAAGCGGATGTCACCGGTGATTCGCGCGGACTTGGGTAAGAGGCCGAGGATCGCAAGCGAACTCACGCTCTTGCCGGAGCCGGACTCCCCCACGATTCCGACGGTCTCGTTCACATCGACGTCGAAGGTCACGTCGTCGACCGCGTGCACCGGGCCGTCGTCAGTGTTGAAGGTGACCGAGAGGTTCCGAACCGAGAGCAGTGGACTGTCGGCCATGTCAGTGGTGCTCGCTCTGCGGGTCGAACGCATCGCTCAGCCCGTCGCCGATGAAGTTCACGGCGAGCACGGTGAGCAGGATCATGAGCCCGGGCGCGTAAAGGAGGTAGGACTGGGAGGTCCCGACGTAGCCGCCGGCGTCGGCGAGCATGTTCCCCCACGAAGTCTGCGGCGGCTGCACCCCGAAGCCCAGGAACGACAGCGTGGACTCGGTGATGATCGCGGCCGCGACCCCCAGCGTCACGTTCAGCAGGATCGGACCGATGATGTTGGGGAGGATGTGGCGCACGATGATCCGCAGCGGCGAGGCGCCGGACGCCCGCGCCGCTTCGACGAACTCCTTCTCGCGCAGCGAGAGCACCTGCCCCCGCACCACGCGCGCCACGCCCATCCAGAACAGGGCCGCGAGCACGAGGATGATGACGGTGCTGGTGTGCCCGAAGAGTTCGAGCACCAACGCGAGGAGTGCGATCGCGGGTACGACGAGGAACAGATCCGTCGTCCGCATCAGAAACTGGTCGGTGACCCGACCGAAGTAGCCGGCGAGCGCGCCGATGACCGTGCCCACGAAAGTGGAGATGAGCGCCACCGCGAACCCGATCTTGAGTGAGATCTGACCGGCGTAGAGCAGCCGGGTCACCTGGTCCCGCCCGAGCTCGTCGGTGCCGAGCCAGTGCGTTGCGTTCGGCGAAACCGGGCCGAGCAAAATGTCCTGCTGGTTGTTGGGAAACGGTGCGAAGAAGCTCGCCCCGAAGCACACCACCACGAGCGCGAGCAGCACCACCACGGACGCGATCGCCACCTTGTGGCGTCGGAACCGCCGCCAGAAGAGTTGCCATTGGCTCCGGGCGATCGGTTCGGAACGCAGCGGCGCGGGCGGTCCGGGGGTGGGCGCCATTTCGGCCGACGAGAAGGTCATGTGAGCCGGATCCGCGGGTCGAGGACGCCGTAGAGCACGTCGGCGATCAGGTTGAACGCGACGATGAAGATTGCGGTGACGATGAGCCAGGCTTCGAGTACCGGCACATCACCTTTGAGTAATGCATCGAGGAAGAGCCGGCCCATCCCGGGGATGGAGAAGATCTTCTCGGTGATCACGACGCCACCGAACAGCGCGCCGATGTCGAGGGCCATCACCGTCACTAATGGGATGAGCGCATTTCGCAGTCCGTGCCGGATCACCACCTGCCGGCGCGGGACGCCCTTGGCGCGGGCGGTGCGGATGTAGTCGGCGGACATCACGTCGAGCATCGAGGACCGCTGGAACCGGCTCCACTGGGCGATGATCTGCACGGTCAGGGTCATGACCGGCAACACGAGATGGCGCAGGTAATCCAAGGTGAAGCCGGTTTCGTCGCCGCGATGCAGGCCGACGAAACCGAACACCGGCTCCGTGGTCCCGAGCAGATCTTTGAGGTCGACGGCGAGGAACTGGATGGCGATGAGCCCGAACCAGAACGGCGGCATCGCGAGACCGATGAACGCCAGCGCAGTGAACGTGTAGTCGCCGACCGAATACTGGCGGAGCGCGGAATAGACGCCGAGAGCAATCGAAAGTACCGCAGAGACGAGGATGCCCCAGAAGATGAGCTGGAGCGTGGTCCAGAACGCGCGGGTGATCATGCTCGACACCGCTTCGTTGGTCTGCTGGCTCTCGCCGAAATCACCCTGCACGGCGTTGCCGAGCCAGTCCCCGTACTGCGCGAACACCGAATCGTCCAGATTGAGCGAGGCCCGACACCGGTCGACGGTTGCGGCGCCGCCCTGCGTGGTGCGGAACTGGGCGCACGGATCGAACGTCGCCCGCACGGACCACAGCAGCAGGAACGACGCAATGACGATGACGGGGATCGAATAGAGGACGCGCCGGAGGATGTAGGTGGCCACGTTCGATCCTCAGCCGGAGTCCGGCGGTCCGGAGTTGGTCCGGACCGCCATGACGCCAACCACCCTCACCGTCGTCCTTCGTTCACCGTGGGCACGAGGTCACCGTGGGCACCGTGGTCGGAGCTGGTGGGTGATCAGCCGGCCAGCGTCCATTCGTTCATGTTCCAGAACATCGAGAGAATCGGGTTGTCACCGACCGGTCCGGAGATCCGGTCGCTCCAGAGCGCGATGTTCGGGAGCGGATCGAGGGGCAGGCTCACCTGATCGGCGGCCAGGAGGCGATCGGCCTGCTTCGACGCGGCGATGCGGTTCGCGGTGACAGTGTCCGTCTCCACCTGTTCGAGCAGCGGATCAGCCGCGGGGACGCTCACCCGGGACAGGTTGTTCCCGGTGTTCTTCGGTGGCTTGGGGATGTTCTTCGTGCACAGCACCGAGCACAGGCCGGGGTTGATCGTGGTGGCCGACTGGCCGTAGATCGCCAGCTGATAGTTGCCGGAGGGGATGATCTTGCCGAAGAGATCGTCGGCGCTCTTGTTCTTGATCTCCAGCTTGAACCCGGTCGTAGCCAGCTGCTGTTGGATGATCTGTTCGATCAACTCGCGCTGCTTGTTGCCGGAGGTGGAGTTGACCGTCAGGTTGGCGGCCTTCCCGCCCTTGGTCCAGATCCCGGATCCGTTTTTCTTCCATCCGGCGCCGGTCATGAGGCTGGTGACCTTGTCCGGTTGGAGCGAGTACTCGGCGAACGCGTTGGTGTCCGCGTACTTCGCCGTGATCGGCGGGTTCAGTGACTGCCACGCCTTGGTGACGCCGAGATCACCGAAGAGTCGGTTGACAATGGCATCACGGTCGATGGAATAGGCGATGGCCTGGCGTACGGCCTTGTCGTTGAGCGGGAACTTCGCGTTGTTCATCCACAACGCCTCTACCGTGCCGGTCTCGGCATTCACGCTGGACTGGGTGCCCGGAACGCCACCCTTGATCGCCGAGATCGCGGCCGGGAGCGGCTGCGGGTAGATCGCGAGGACCTCACCCGCTCGGAACGCCTGGAACTCGGCCGCAGTGTCGGCGATGAACTTGAAGATCACCTTCTGGATGGAGGGCTTGGTCCCGTAGAAGTTCGGGTTCGGCGTCAGCGTGATGCTCACGCCCTTCTGCCACTTCGCGATCCACGGGCCGCCGGACCAGTTGTAGCCGTCCTTCATGAGCTTGTCCCGGTTCTTGCCCTCGAGGATGTGGGACGGTTGGATTCCGTAATCGGAACTGAAGAGCTGGGTCCAGCTCGCGAAGGGCTCCTTGAAGGTCACCACTGCGACCTTCGGGTTGGTGGTGTCGACGCTCTCGATCTTGTCGTAGCCCGTGGGGTCGTAGACGTTCTTGCCCTTGCCGATCTGGTCGGCGGTGTACTTGAAGTCGGCCGACGTGATCGGCACGCCGTCGGACCACACCGCCGCATCGCTGATGGTGTAGGTCACGGTCTGCTTGCCGTTGACGATCGCAACGGTGGGGAAACCGACCGACATCACGTTCGGTACCTCGGTCCAGACGCCGTCCTGCTTCGCGAAGTCGAAGACCCGCGGCATGGTTTGGTACTGAATCGTCTGGGCGCCCCACAGCGAAGACGCGCACAGGTCGATCCAGTCCGCGCACGCGGGCTCCTGTTCCGCACCGACGACCAGGGTGCCGGAGGGAGCCTTGCCCAGGCTGGTCGGCGTGGTCTCCGGCGTCTTCTCGCCGCCTTTCGATCCCCCGCTGCTGCCGCACGCGGCCAGCACGATGGTGATCGGAACAATGAGGGCAACCAAAGAACGCCGCGAACGAATCACGTGAGTCCTCCCCGTCTCTCGATTCGGACCAATACAAACAACCCGTTCCGTGTCACGACGGCTTCAAGCGACCCGGAGTCCGAGGAGCACCGTGGTGAAACCGAGCGCAACCGCGGTGATGACGGTGATCCGGTCCAGGTTCCGTTCGACGGCCGTGGCGCCGGCCATGGACCCGCCGAGCGAGCCACCACCGAACATGTCGGACAGACCGCCGCCCCGACCCGCGTGCAACAGCACGAGGAAGATCAGCAGCAGCGCCACCGCGATGTGAGTGAACAAAATGATCGGAGTCACCGGGGTCTTCTCCTTGGAAGTCGGTCGGAATCTACTCCCGGTTCGGCGCGGTCCCGAGGGACCGACCCGGAATCGGGCGCGTTCTCGCGAGATTCAGTTGCGATATCGGATGATTCGGGCGAAATCGTCGGGGTCGAGCGAAGCGCCGCCGACGAGGGCGCCGTCGATGCCGGGGCGCTCCATGAGCGCGGCGATGTTGCCGGGCTTGACGCTGCCGCCGTACTGGATGCGGACCTGCTCGGCCACCTCGGCGCCGGCCGCGTTGGCGATCGCGGCCCGCACGACCGCGATCGTTGCCTCGGCGTCCTCGGGCGTGGCGTTGCGGCCGGTGCCGATCGCCCAGATCGGTTCGTAGGCCACGACGGTCCGGCCGATCTGTTCCACGGCCACGCCTTCGAAGGCGGCTGCAATCTGGGTCGCCACCTTCGCGTCGGTCTCGCCCGCCTCGCGCTCGTCGAGGGTCTCGCCGACGCAGAGGATCGGCGTCATGTTGAACTTCCAGATTGACTTGAGCTTGGCGTTGACGATCTCGTTCGTCTCGCCGAAGATCTCGCGTCGTTCCGAGTGGCCGACGATGACGTACTTCACGGTGAGCTTGGCCAGCATCGCCGGACTGATCTCGCCGGTGAACGCACCTTGCTCCTCGTGGTGACAGTGCTGCGCACCGAGGCTCACCGGGATCCGGTCCGAATCGATGGTGGTCTGCACCGACCGCAGATCGGTGAACGGCGGACACAGCACGACCTCGACGCCGTCGGTGTCCTTCTTGTCGAGGAGGTACGAGAGCTTCTGGGTGAACTGGATCGCCACGAAGTGGTCGTGATGCATCTTCCAGTTCGCCGCGATGATGGGCGTTCGGTCGGTCATGGGGTTCCTTCTCTCAGGGCGGCGAGTCCGGGCAGGTCACCCTGTTCGATGAGTTCAAGGGAGGCGCCGCCGCCGGTGCTGACGTGGTCCACGTCGGCGGCGAGGCCGAACTGGCGGACCGCGGCGGCACTGTCGCCGCCGCCGATGATGGTGAATCCCGAGCAGTCCGCAACGGCGTGCGCGATGGCTTTGGTGCCGGACGCGAAGGGTGTCATCTCGAACACGCCCATCGGCCCGTTCCAGAGAACCATGCGCGCCTCGGCAACGACGTCGGAGAAGATCGCCGCGGACTCCGGACCGATGTCCAGGCCCATCCAGCCGTCGGCGATGCCGCCGGCACCCACGATGCGCGTGGCCGCGGTTTCGGTCATCGCCTGCGCGATCACGACGTCGACGGGGATCTGCACCCGTCCGGTCTCCAACAGGCGCCGACAGTCGTCGACTCGATCGAGTTCCACGAGTGAGTTGCCGACCGAATGGCCTTGCGCCACGAAGAACGTGAACGCCATCGCGCCACCGACGAGGATCGTGTCGCAGCGCTCGAGCAACGCGTCGATCACGCCGAGCTTGTCGCTGACCTTCGCGCCGCCGAGGATCGCGACGAACGGCTGCTTGGGTGAGTTGAGCATCCCGGAGAGGACCTCGACCTCCCGTTCGAGCAAACGTCCGGCCGCGCTCGGCAGCACCCGCGGCGGCCCGACGACGGACGCGTGCGCGCGGTGACATGCCCCGAATGCGTCGTTCACGTAGCAGTCGACGGGCTCGGTGAGCGAGACGCAGAACGCCGGGTCGTTGGTGGTCTCGCCCGGGTGAAAACGCAGGTTTTCGAGCATCATCACCTCGCCGGGCGCGAGGCTCAGCTGCATGGCCGACGCGACCGAGCCCACCACCTCCGGCGCCAGCGCCACGTCGATTCCGAGGAGTTCACCGAGTCGCGTCGCCACCGGGGCGAGGGAGTACTGCGGATCGGGCGCGCCCTTCGGTCGGCCGAAGTGGCTGGCGATCACCACCGCGGCGTCTTGTTCGCGCAGCCATTCGATCGTGGGCAGCGCGGCTGCGATCCGCAGGTCGTCGGTGATAAGGCCGTCGCGAACCGGCACGTTGAAGTCGGCGCGCAACAGCACCCGCCGACCGGCGAGCGACTGGCCCGGGAGTGACTGGCCCTGAAGTGGACCCTGGCGTGGCAGGAGGTCTTCGAGGCGGGGCACTCCCCCGGTCATCGTGTCGTCCTCGTTCCGGTGTGAGACGGCCGGATCAGGCGGCGCCGATGAAGCTGACGAGGTCCACCAACCGGTTGGAGTAACCCCACTCGTTGTCGTACCAACCGAGCACCTTGACCGTCGGGCCGTTCACCATCGTGTCGACGGCCGAGAACACGCACGAACTCGGGTTCCCGACGATGTCGGCGGACACCAACGGTTCGTCGCTGTATTCGAGGACGCCGCGGTAACTCGAGTTCGCGGCGGCGGCCGCGTACGCGGCGTTGACCTCGTCCACGGTCGCGTCACGCTTCAGGGTGGCGACGAGATCGGTGATCGACCCGGTGGGTGTGGGGACCCGGAGGGCCATGCCGTCGAGGCGACCCTTCAACTCCGGGAGTACCAAGCCGATGGCGCGGGCCGCGCCCGTGCTGTTCGGGATGATGCTGAGCGCGGCGGCGCGCATCCGGCGCAAGTCCGGCTTCCCGCTCCGAGTGGCCATGGCCTGGTCCTGGAGCTGCTGGTCCGAGGTGTACGCGTGCACGGTGGTGATGAGCCCGCGCTCGATACCGAAGCTGTCGTGGAGGACTTTCGCCAAGGGCGCGAGGCAGTTCGTGGTGCACGACGCGTTCGAGATCACCGTGTGGGCGGACGGGTCGAAATCACCGTCGTTGACGCCCATGCAGATCATCGTGTCGGCATCCCCGCTCGGTGCCGAGATGACCACCCGCTTGGCGCCGCCGGCGAGGTGCTTGGCGGCATCGCCGCGTGCGGTGAAGAGTCCGGTCGACTCGATGACGACGTCGACGCCGTTCTCGCCCCACGGGATCTGGTCCGGGTCGCGCTCTTCGAGCTTCTTGATGACCTTGCCGTCGATCGAGAATCCGCCGTCGGCCTCGCTCACGTCGTTCGGGAGCATGCCGCCCACCGAGTCGTGCTTGAGGAGAAAGGCCATGGTGGCAGAGTCCCCGAACGGGTCGTTGACGGCGACGAGCTCGACGGGCGCGCCGGCGCCGTGGGCCAACAATGCCCGGGTGAATGAACGGCCGATGCGTCCGAACCCGTTGATCCCAACCCGTACCGTCATGGTTCCTCCATCTTCGGGCGTCGTTGCCCGATCCGAATGTTGTGCCCTACTGCCGGCGCGCCGACTCCAGCAGACCGGCCAGTACCGGCGCCAGTTTGGTCGGTTCATGGGCGCTGACGTCGGGTCGGGCGACATCGGCGGACCGAGCCCGCACCCCGAGGGCCTCGATCGCGTCGAAATCTACGTCCAACCGGCTCCCGGCGTCGATGACCACGCTGTCGATCCGAACGCCGGATTCGAGCACGGCCCGGACGTGGTCGGTCGCGTCCAGCCCCGTCGTCTCGGGTACCTGGGCCGCCAAGTTCACGATCTGGACCACGGGCGCTGCGGTCTCGCCCAGGGCGGTGGCGACCGCCGGAACACACAGGGTGGGAAGGAGGCTGGTGAAGAGCGACCCGGGCGCAAGCAGGATCTGATCGGCACCGAGGATCGCGGCGCCGACCGCGTCCGGTGAGGCCGCGTCCGGTGGCACCAACGCCACTCGCCGGATCCGGCGGGTCGAGTTCTGCACCGCCACCTGGCCCTCGACCCGTCCGCCGTCGAGTTCGGCCTTCAAGACCACGGGTTCGGAGGTGGCGGGCAGGACGGCGCCCACTGCGCCGAGCAACCGCTGCGCGATCGCCAGTGCTTCCACCCAGTCGCCGGTCACCTCCGCCAAGCCGACGAGGATCAGGTTGCCGAGCGCATGGCCTTCGAGTTCACCGGCGGCAAAGCGATGTTCGAACGCGCGGGACCACACCGGCGCGTCGTCGTCGGCGTCGGCGAGCGCGACGAGGCACTTGCGCAGATCGCCGACGCCGAGGACGCCGAGATCCCGCCGGAGCCGACCGGTGGAGCCACCGTCGTCGGCGACGCTCACGATCGCGGTGATGCGGTCCGAGTACTCGCGCACGGCACGCAGGGTCATCGCCAGTCCGTGGCCCCCGCCGATCGCGACGACGTGAGGACCGCGCGGCGACAACCCCGAGTGGAACTCAGTCACGGTCGACGTCGCGATGACGCGTATGCGGGTGATACCCGATGTCGCGGACGATCGCGCCGAGCGCTTCGGCGATGGTGACGCTCCGATGGCGACCACCGGTACAACCGATCGCGATCGAGAGGTAGGCCTTGCGCTCACGCTCGAACGCCGGCAGGGTCAGCTCGAAGAGTTGTCGAAGCTGGTCGAGGAAGGCGCTGGCTTCGTCCTGTGCGAGCACAAAGTCCCGCACCGGCTCACTCCGACCGTCCAGGGGACGAAGATCGTCGACCCAGTGCGGGTTCGGGAGAAAGCGGCAGTCGAAGACGAGATCGACGTCGAGCGGGAGCCCGTACTTGTACCCGAAGCTCACGATGTCGATCTGCAACGCGCTCGACGCGGCATCGGCTGCGAAGATCGCCACGATTCGGTCCCGCAACTCGTGCACGTTCAGCCGCGACGTGTCGATCACGACATCGGCGCGGCCCTTCAACTCCTCGAGGAGCGCACGCTCTTTCTGGATCCCCTCGAGCAGCCGCTCCGCGTCCGCGAGTGGATGCGGCCGGCGGGAGGCGTCGAACCGCCGGACGAGTGCATCATCCGACGCTTCGAGGAAGAGCACTCGGGTGCGGGCGCCGAGTGCCCGTAGCTCCGCGAGCGCCTCGTCGAGATCCGCGATGAAGGAACCGGTACGGACATCCACCCCAAAGCCGTATCGCTGCGGGCTGCTGCCGCCCCGAGCCAACTCGGCCACCTTGCCGATGAGGGCCGGCGGCAGGTTGTCGATCACGAAGAAGCCCAAGTCCTCGAGCACGTTCGCCGCCGTCGCCCGCCCGGCCCCGGACATCCCGGTGATGACCGTGACATCGAGCCCGGAACCGAAGGCCGTCGGCGAAGCGCTGGTCACGGTGTCCAGGATGGCATATGAAAAGGCGTCACTCGGGCCCGGGCTCTTCCCGCTCGCGCGACTGCGTCGCGGGGCCGTTTGTACTTTGGCTGGGAAGCGGCTCGCTGTGGAGGGCGGCGTAGAGGTCCCGGCCGACGGCGTCGGGGAGCCACGTGAGCGCGATGAGCGCGTCCGGGTCCTGCTCGCGCAGCTTCTTCACCGATCCGAAGTGTTTGATCAGCTTCGTGCGTCGGGTGGGTCCGAGGCCCGGGACGTCGTCGAGCACGGACTTGGTCATCGTCTTGTCGCGCAGGCTGCGGTGATACGTGATCGCGAACCGGTGCGCCTCATCCCGAACGTGTTGGAGCAGGTACAGCGCCGGCGAATCGCGAGGAATCCGCACCGGCTCAGAACGGCCCGGCCGGAACACCTCTTCGAATCGCTTCGCGAGTCCGACAACACTGATGTCCTCGAGTCCGAGCTCTTCGAGCACGCGGACCGCCACTCCGAGTTGGCCCTTGCCGCCGTCGATGACGAGCAGGTTTGGTGGGTACGCAAACCGCTTGCCGGCTCGCGCGCCCTCGTCCCGTTCGTCGAGGTAGCGGCGGAACCGGCGGGTCAGGACCTCCTCCATTGCGGCGAAGTCGTCCTGGCCCCCGGGATATCGCACCTTGAAGCGCCGGTACTCCGAGCGCTTCGGAAGTCCGTCTTCGAGCACGGTCATCGATGCGACGATCTGCGTGCCTTGCAGGTTCGAGATGTCGAAGCACTCGATCCGCAGCGGCGCTTCGGGCAGGTCGAGTGCCTCCTGGAGCGCGGTCAGCGCCTGGGCGCGCGCGTTGTGGTCCGATGCACGCTTGAGCTTGTGCCGGTTGAAGGCCTCCTGCGCGTTCTGCTCCACGGTTTCGAGCAGGTTGCGCCGGGCGCCCCGCAGCGGAATCCGGATGCGGACATTGCTGCCACGCACGAGGGTGAGGAACTCTTCGTAGAGGGGTCGGTCCTCGGGTTCGGCGCGCAGGAGGACTTCACGCGGAACGTCCTCGGCGCTGGCGTCGCCGTAGAGCTGTTCGAGGATCGCGGCCGCGAGCGCGGGCGTGTCGAGGTCCTCCACCTTGTCGATGACGATGCCCTTACGGCCCACCACCCGCCCGCGTCGGACGAAGAAGATCTGGACCGACGCTTCGAGTTCGTCCTCGACGAGACCGATGACGTCGAGGTCCTCCTCCTTCGTCCCGACCATCTGCTGGCGCTCGACCGCCTTGCGCACCGAAATCAGCTGGTCCCGAACGCGGGCGGCGCGTTCGAACTCGAGTTCGTCGGCGGCGGCGGCCATCAGGGTTTCGAGGCGGGTAATCACCGGCGCGGTGTCACCGGCCAGGAACGCAAGCATGTCGTCGACGAGGGTCTGGTAGTCGTCCGCGCTGATCGCCTTCACACAGGGTGCTGCGCACTTCTCGATGTGCGCGTAGAGGCACGGGCGTCCGAGTCGCTCGTGGCGCGCGAACTTGCCGTTGGTGCAGGTGCGGATCGGAAAGGTACGCAGGAGGAGATCGAGCGTCTCCCGGATCGCGTACGCGTGTGCGTAGGGCCCGAAGTACCGGACGCCCTTGCGCTTCGCCCCGCGCATCACCATCGCTCGCGGCCACTGCTCGTCGAGAGTGACGGCGAGGAACGGGTACGACTTGTCGTCCTTCAACCGGATGTTGAACCGGGGGCGATGCTCCTTGATGAGGTTGTACTCGAGGAAGAGGGCCTCGACCTCGTTCCGGACCTCGATCCACTCGACGGTGGTTGCGGCCGCCACCATCTGCCGAGTGCGCGGCGGAAGGGTGGCGGGCGCGCCGAAGTAATTCGAGAGTCGGCTGCGCAGACTCTTGGCCTTGCCCACGTAGATGACGCGGCCGTGTTGGTCCTTGAACTGGTACGAACCCGGCGCGTCGGGGATGGATCCGGCCGGAGGCCGTAGCAAAGCCGTCCTCCTAGCCGCGCTCGACGACGGTGCGGACGACGTCGATGACTTCGTCCTGTTGCGCCTCGCTGATGTGCGCAGAACACGGGAGACACAGCACGTGGTCCGCGATGTCGACGGCGCGATTGCCGCCGAGGACTTCGCAATGTTCGTACGGCGCTTGGATGCGCATCGGTGGCCAGATGGGCCGCGCTTCGATCTCGCGCGCGTCGAGTGCGTTCCGCACCGCACTGCGGGTACCGGTGTCACCGAAGGTCGCAGTGGAGAGCCAGCCGGAACGGCGCGCCCACGGTTGGTCGGGTCCGCCCGCGACACCGAGACTCGCGAGCGCATCTCGGTACCGGATCGCGATCGCACGGCGACGTTCGATGAGCCCCTCGAGGCGTTGCATCTGGATGACGCCCAGTGCCGCGGCAACGTTCGACATCCGGTAGTTGTAACCGACCGCGTCGTGGCGGTAGTCGAGGTTCGGGATCTTGGCCTGGCTGCCGAGGTGGCGGGCGGCGGCGAGGTCGTCGGCGGAGCGGGCCACGAGCATGCCGCCGCCGCCGGTTGAGATCGGCTTGTTGAAGTTGAACGAGTAGATGCCGAGATCGCCCACCGCGCCGGGTACCTGGCCGTCGAGCGGACCGCCCACCCACCGGGAACCGAGCGCCTCGGCGGCATCCTCCACCAATCGGATGCGGTGCTCGGCGAGGAGCGCCAGGAGCGGTGCCAGATTCGCCGGGTGGCCGAGCAGATGGACCGCGACGAGTGCCTTCGGCATCGGCTCGTTGACGCGCGCACGTCGGTTGATCTCGTCCTCGACAACCTGCGGGTCCAGGTTCCAGGACTCGGTCTCGCTGTCGACGAGCGTGAGGCGGGCGTCGCAGTAGGACACCGCGTTCGCCGACGCGATGAACGTGAGATCCGACACCCAGACCTCGTCGCCCGGTTCCACTCCCGCGACGAGCAGGGCGAGATGGAGCGCCGCGGTTCCGGTGCTGACCGCCAGGGCATCGGTGGCGCCGACGGCACTCGCGAGCGCGGCCTCGAACGCCGGCAGGTCGGGACCGAAGACGAGATGACCGTCCCGCACGGCACGGGCCGCGGCCGCGGCCTCCTCCTCTCCCACCGTCGGCTCGGAGAGCCGAATCCGCGGATCCATGACGTGATTATCCCCCATCGCCGTCGGTCCCATGATCCGGAGGAACAAGGAGCGCGGTACGCCGGTTACGATCCAGAGAGGCCGGCCTGGAATACCGGCTACATATTCGGTTCCGAGGCCGACAACCCCGCGGAGTGGCGACCAGGCTGTCCCCGCCGGCCAACATCGGAGCCTTCCCGTCAGGGGCCAAGAATGTTGCGACTTCAGACACCGCTTCCCGACCGCTACACCACCGCAGATCCCGACGCGCTTCGCGCCATGATTCGCGCCGCGAAGGACGAACTCGGTTCGCGGTTGCTGATCCTCGGTCATCACTATCAGCGCGACGAGGTGATGGAGTGGGCCGACGCACGCGGTGATTCCTTCGGGTTGGCTCGGCTCGCGGCCGACAGCGAAGCCACCGAGATCATCTTCTGTGGCGTGCACTTCATGGCGGAGTCTGCGGACATCCTGACCGGGGACCACCAGCGGGTGATCCTTCCCGACCTCAACGCCGGTTGCTCGATGGCGGACATGGCCGACGTCGACCAGGTGGAGGAAGCCTGGGATGCCATCGCCGCCGTCACCGACATCGCGCGCGTCATCCCGATCACCTACATGAACTCGTCGGCTGCGCTCAAGGCGTTCGTCGGTGAGCACGGTGGCGCAGTGTGCACGTCGTCGAACGCGCGTGCCGTGCTGGAATGGGCCTTCGATCGCGGCGACAAGGTGCTGTTCTTCCCGGACCAGCACCTCGGACGCAACACCGGGATTGCAATGGGCTACGGCGAGTCCGAAATGCGGGTCTGGGATCCTCGACGCGAACAGGGCGGCCTCGAAGAGCACGACGTCAAGGACGCGACGTTCCTGCTGTGGCGAGGCTGGTGCTCGGTCCACCAACGCTTCACGCCCGACCATGTTGGCGCCTTCCGGGCCGAACACCCCGACGGCATCGTCATCGCGCACCCCGAGTGTTCCCACGAGGTCGTGGAGGTGGCCGATCGAGTCGGCTCCACGGAGCGCATCCTGGAGTGGACGAAGGCGGCGCCGGCGGGTTCGGTCATCGGCGTCGGCACCGAGATCCACATGGTGGCGCGCCTCGCGGCGGACAACCCGGACAAGACGGTGGTGTCGCTCGATCCGCTGGTGTGCCCCTGCTCCACGATGTTCCGGATCGACGCACCGCACCTCGCGTGGTGCCTCGAAGCAATCGTTCAGGGCGAGCCGGTGAATCGCATCACCGTCGATCCGCTGACGACCGCGAACGCGCGAGTCGCGCTGCAACGGATGCTCGACATCACCTGATCCGAGCCTCGCCGCCGGTTCACGCCCGGCGGGCCTGGAGTACGAGCAACCGCGGAATCGCCGCCGATTCGGCGTACTCCGGCGCCCGGGCGATGAACCCCGGCGGCGGTGCCGGCTCCAGCATGCGTTGGAGCATCAGACCGTGGTCCGCCATCGTGTTGAGGTACCGGGACAAGGGTCGGTGCACGAACGGGAGATGAACTCCCGGCGCGATCTCCTGGACCGAGACGTCCTCGGTCAGGTAGGGGCCGATTCGCCAGTACTGCTCTTCGAGGATGTGGTCGTCGATCCAGCCGCTGCCCGGTACCTGGAGCAGCGGATGGTTGAGGAGGAACAGGAACCGGCCGCCCGGTTCGAGCACGCGCCCGACCTCTGCGATCGCGCCGTCGACATCCACGATGTGCTCGAACACAAGGCAGGCCACGACCGCGTCGAACGCGGCATCGGGGAACGGCAAGTTCGCCGCGGCGGCGCGGGCGTAGTGCGGCCCGCCGCCGCGTTGGCGCGCGACTCGGGTCTGGGCCTCCGACGGATCGACACCCACCGCGTTCGGGACTCCCGCGGCGCAGAGCTCGCGCGCGAGTTGGCCTTCACCGGTCCCGACGTCGAGCACCCGCCTCGCGTTTCGGAGATGCTCGACGACGATCGGCACGATCTGTTCCACGTACTCCGGATCAGCACCGTCAGTGAACTCGTCCTGCCACCACCCAGCCTGAGCTTCCCAGTACCCGCGTTCCTCGGCCGGCGTGAGGTCGATCACGACCGTGCGAGCATGGGGGCGAGGAACTGGCCGGTGTAGCTGTCGGCGGTCTTGGCTACGTGTTCGGGGGGGCCCTCGGCGATGACCAGTCCCCCGCCGTCGCCGCCTTCGGGTCCGAGGTCCACGATCCAGTCGGCCGACTTGATCACATCCAGGTTGTGCTCGATGACCAGGACCGTGTTCCCGATGTCGACCAGCCGTTGCAACACGCCGAGGAGTCGGCGGACATCTTCGAAGTGGAGGCCGGTGGTCGGTTCGTCGAGGATGTAGATGGTGCGGCCGGTGGAGCGCTTGCCGAGCTCGGTGGCGAGCTTCACCCGTTGCGCCTCGCCGCCGGAGAGCGTGGGTGCGGGCTGACCGAGGCGCACGTATCCGAGACCGACGTCGACGAGGGTCTGGAGCCACCGGGCGATCGCCGGTTGGTTCACGAAGAACTCCACACCCTCCTCGCACGAGAGGTCGAGGATCTCCGCGATGTTCTTACCCTTGAACGTGATGTCGAGCGTGTCCCGGTTGTACCGCGCGCCCTTGCACACTTCGCAGGGAACGTAGACGTCCGGCAGGAAGTGCATCTCGATCTTGATCGTGCCGTCGCCCGCGCAGGCCTCGCACCGACCGCCCTTCACGTTGAACGAGAACCGGCCCTGTTGGTAGCCGCGAATCTTCGCCTCGGGCGTGGCGGCGAACAGCGCACGGACTTTGTCGAAGACGCCGGTGTAGGTGGCCGGGTTCGATCGTGGCGTACGGCCGATCGGTGACTGGTCGATGTTGATGACCTTGTCCAGCGCGTCGGCGCCGTCGACACTCTTGTGCTTCCCCGGCACCGTTTTGGACCGGTAGATCTTCTGCATGAGCGAGTGGTAGAGGATGTCGTTGACGAGCGTGCTCTTGCCGCTCCCACTCACGCCGGTGACCGCCACGAAACAACCGAGCGGCAGACGGACGTCGAGGTTGCGGAGGTTGTGCTCCTTCGCGCCGCGTACGGCGATCCAGTTGTCGCCCGGTTCCCGGCGTCGTTCCGGCACGTGGATCTCGCGTGCACCGGAGAGGTACTGGCCGGTCATCGACCGGGGCTCGGCAAGGAGGTCGGCGAGGGTTCCCTGGGCGACGACGTCGCCACCGTGCTCGCCCGCACCCGGGCCGATGTCGACGACGTGATCGGCGACGCGAATGGTCTCTTCGTCGTGTTCGACGACGATCACGGTGTTGCCGAGATCACGCAGGCGGATCATGGTGTCGATGAGCCGCTGGTTGTCACGTTGGTGCAGGCCGATGGACGGTTCGTCGAGCACATAGAGCACGCCGACGAGGCCGCTGCCGATCTGGCTCGCGAGTCGGATACGTTGCGCCTCGCCGCCGGCGAGGGTGCCCGACGACCGGTTCAGGCTGAGATAGTCGAGCCCGACATCGAGGAGGAACTTCAACCGCTCGTTGACCTCTTTCAACACCCGTTCGGCGATGAGGCGCTCGCGCTCGTTGAGTTCGACCTCGGCGAAGAACGCCGCCGTGTTCCGAATCGAAAGGTTGCCGACTTCGGAGATGTTCTGGCCGCCGATGAGGACCGCGAGCGACGCGGGTTTGAGCCGCGCCCCACCGCAGGTACCGCACGGCACCTCGCGCATGTAGCCCTCGATCTGCTCGCGGCTGCGCTCGCTCTCGGCCTCGGTGTGGCGGCGCTGGAGCCACGGGATGACGCCCTCGTACTTGGTCTTGTACTCGCGCTTGCGGCCGTACCGATTCTTGTACCGGACCAGGACCGCCACCTTGCCGGTACCGAACAACACCGCCTTCTGTTGCGCCTTGGTCAACTTCTTCCACGGCGTGTCGGTGGAGAAGTTCATCTCCTCGCCGACGGACTCGAGGACACGGCCGAAGTACTCACCGCGATACCCACTCCACGGCGAGATCGCGCCACCGGTGATCGACAGGTCGTCGTCGCCGATGACGAGTTCCGGGTCGACCTCGAATCGCGTGCCGAGACCATCGCAGCGTTCACACGCGCCGTACGGCGAGTTGAAGGAGAAGTTGCGGGGCGCGAGCTCGTCGAAGCTGAGTCCGCAGTGGGAGCACGCGAGATGTTCCGAGAAGGTGAGGATCTCGGACTCTTCCTCCGACGTGGACTGCGAATCGGTCCCGGGCAGACTCGCGGGGCTCGCCGCGTCGTTGTCAGGCCGCACGATCTCGACCTCGGCCACTCCTTCGGCGAGGCGCAGTGCGGTCTCCAACGAGTCGGTCAACCGGCGTTCGATGCCGGTGCGGCGGACGAGTCGGTCCACCACCACTTCGATGGTGTGGTTTTCGTACCGGGCCAGCCGGTCCGCACCGCGATCGGCGAGTTCGACGGTCTCGCCGTCGATGCGAGCGCGGGTGAAGCCCTGCTGCGCGAGTTCGTCGAGCATGCCGTCGTACTCGCCCTTGCGGCCCCGCACCACCGGCGCGAGCACTTGGAAGCGGGTGCCCTCGGGGAGTTCGAGGACTCGGTCGACGATCTGTTGCGGCGTCTGGCGGGTGATCAGGCGACCGCAGTTCGGACAGTGCGGGATCCCGATGCGGGCGAAGAGCAGCCGGAGGTAGTCGTAGATCTCGGTGATCGTGCCGACGGTGGATCGCGGGTTGCGCCCGGCCGACTTCTGGTCGATGGAGATGGCCGGCGAGAGACCCTCGATGAAGTCGACGTCGGGCTTGTCCATCTGGCCGAGGAACTGGCGGGCGTAACTGCTGAGACTCTCGACGTAGCGCCGCTGGCCTTCGGCGTAGATGGTATCGAACGCGAGGCTCGACTTCCCGCTGCCGGACAGGCCGGTGATGACGACGAGTCGATCGCGCGGAATGTCGATGTCGATGTTGCGCAGGTTGTGCTCCCGCGCCCCGCGGACCGAGATCATGTCCGGCTCACCGTGGAACACCGGCTTCGCGGCGCGGGCGGGTGCTTTGGCTTTGCCGGTCTGCTTCACCGACTTCTTCACCGATCTTGCCGCGCGCGCTGTTTTCGGCTTCCGCTCCGCCATCGGGCAACCTTACCCGGCGTCGTACTCGGAACGAACATATGTTCCTCCCGAGATTGTGCTGTGCTGGCTGAATGGCGAACTTCTCCCGGACCCCATTTCCCTCCCCGTCCACGCTCGTGGTGACCGACGCCGGTTTGGAGACCTGGCTGGTGTTCGATCGCTCGGTGGATCTGCCTGCGTTCGCGGCGTATCCGTTGGCGGCGACAGCCGAAGGTCGGGCGCTCCTCACCGAGTACTACGAGCACTACGCAGCGATCGCGGCGGACATCGGTGCGGCGTGTCTGCTCGAAGCGCCCACCTGGCGGGCCAACCCGGACTGGGCGGCGACGCTCGGCCACGACCGCGCGGAACTTGCTGACCTGATCGCCGCTGCGGTCGCGGTGCCGGACGCGCTTCGCCGCGGCTGGGCGGGGCCGGCACCGTTCTTGATCGGCGGTGCGGTCGGGCCGCGCGGCGACGGCTACCGGATCGATGCCGCGATGTCCGCAGCTGAAGCTTCGGACTACCACTCGTTTCAGATCGGCGTCTTCGCCGAGACGCCCGTCGACGTCGTGACCGCGATGACGATTTGCTACGCGGAGGAGGCCGTCGGGATCGTGCAGGCAGCTGAGCGCGCCGCGTTGCCGGTCGTCATTTCGTTCACAGTTGAGACCGACGGTCGGCTGCCGTCAGGCATGTCGATCGGCGAAGCGATCGAAGCGACCGATGCTGCGACCGATCGTTACGCGAGCCACTTCATGCTGAACTGCGCGCACCCGGCGCACTTCCATGAGGTGCTCGATCCTGCGGCTCCGTGGATCTCGCGACTGCGTGGTATCCGCGCCAATGCGTCGATGCTGAGTCACGCGGAACTCGACGAGATGGAAGTGCTCGACGCCGGTGACCCGACCGACCTCGCGGCTCGCTACGCGGCGCTCGGATCCGTGCTCCCGGACCTCCACATCGTCGGCGGATGTTGCGGAACCGACCACCGTCACGTGGAGCCGATTGCCCGGGCCGTGGTGGCGCAGCGAGGCGCGTGACCCGCGCTCAGCTGACGGCTTTGAGCTCGCGCTTCAGTTCGTTCACCTCGTCGCGGATGCGGGCGGCTTCTTCGAAGCGGAGATCCTTGGCGGCTTCGGCCATCTCCTCCTGAAGCGTCTGGATGAGCCGGCCCAACTCGTCGGGCGGGACGCCCTTGAGATCGGCGAAGATCGCGCTTGCGCGCTGACTCCGCCCTCGCCCTCGGCCGCGGCCGGACTTCGCCCCGGTGTCGTCGCTGTCACGCAACCGGACCATCTCGAGGATGTCCGTGACCTTCTTGCGGATGGTCTGGGGGTCGATGCCGTGTTCCTCGTTGTATTCGAGTTGGCGTTTCCGGCGTCGGTTCGTCTCGCTGATCGCGAACCTCATCGAGTCCGTGACCCGATCGGCGTACATCACGACCTGGCCGTCGATGTTGCGGGCGGCGCGACCCATGGTCTGGATCAGCGCGGTGGCCGAGCGCAGAAAACCCTCTTTGTCCGCGTCGAGGATGGCGACGAAGGACACCTCGGGTAGGTCCAACCCCTCGCGGAGGAGGTTGATGCCGATGAGGACGTCGAACTCGCCGAGGCGGAGCGATCGTAGGATCTCCACTCGTTCGAGCGTGTCCACCTCGCTGTGGAGATACCGGACCCGGATGCCGAGTTCGAGGAGGTAATCGGTGAGGTCCTCGGACATCTTCTTTGTGAGTGTGGTCACGAGCACCCGCTGATCGCGTTCGGCGCGCAGGTTGATCTCCGCGACGAGATCGTCGATCTGACCCTTGGTGGGGCGGATGATCACCTCGGGGTCCATCAGGCCCGTCGGCCGCACCACCTGTTCCACGACCTGGGTGGACACTTCGAGCTCGTACGCGCTCGGGGTGGCGGACATGAACACGACCTGGTTGATCTTCTCGGTGAACTCTTCGAAGCGCAGCGGACGGTTGTCCATCGCGCTCGGCAACCGGAAGCCGTGCTCGACGAGGGTTTCCTTGCGGGACCGGTCGCCTTCGTACTGGCCGTGGAGCTGCGGAATAGTGACGTGGCTCTCGTCGAGCACGACGAGATAGTCCTTCGGGAAATAGTCGAGCAGTGTGTACGGCGCTTCGCCGGGTTCC
>JANPMG010000104.1:0-15308 GCA_031422675.1 Acidimicrobiia bacterium
TGCCGTCACCGAGCGAGATTCCGCTGACGTAACCCCCGGCGGCGATTCCCGCGGTGGTTCGCCCGGCGGCGAAGAGACCGTCGATCGCGGTCTCGGTACTGTCGAGGACGGCGCCGTCGGCATCGGTGGCGAGCCCGCCCAGGGTGAAGGGCGCGTAGATCGCGTCGTGATCCACCCGCAGGTCGATCGCCCCGAGTGGCGCGACCAGAGGGGTGAGAAACGCCGGCATCTTGTGCCACTCGGGATCCGCACCGTCGGCGGCATGCCGGTTGTAGGCAGCGAGGGTGTTCGCCAATGCCGCCTCCGGGAGTCCGATGTCGCGCGCGAGCTCCCCGGCGGTCTCGGCCGCCCATTGCAAGCGCATGCCCACGAAGTTGACCTCGAAGATCTCCTCGCTCACGATGAGGTACGCCTCGCCGCCCTGTTCCAACAAGGCTCGCATCCCGATGCGACCGGTGTAGGTGTCCTCGTTCACGAACCGCTCACCGCGCCCGTTCACCAGGATGCCCCGCGCCAGGCGATGCGGCGGGCCGATCGGCAGCGCGCACTCGACCGCGTCCATGTTCTTCAGCGCGGCACCGCATCCTTGACCGAGCCGGATGCCGCGGCCGTCGTCGTGCGGTTGGCCGACCCGCCACGCGGCGTTCGGGGCGAGTGCCGGTGGGCAGTAACGAGCCAGCATCGGGTCGTTGAAGACGAAGCCCCCGGCCGCGAGCACCACTCCGCCGCGTGCGCGCACGGCGCGAGTGTCGCCGTCGGCGGTGACGAGCGCGCCGGCCACGGAGCCGGCGCGGTCGACGACGAGCCGGTCCACGCGCGCGTCCGTGATGTGGCGCGCTTGCGTTTGTCCCAACGCGCGGCCCAGACAGTCCATGAGGAATCCGCCGGCGGTGTCGGCGAACTGGGGGTGATGACCGCGTGGGACCGGGTCCGCGATGTCGGTGAAGGGCCACGAGTCTTCCCCGCCGGAGAACACCAACCCGGAGTCGTCGATCGGTTCGCGGTTGGGCTCGTCGTTGAACTGGCCCTTGAACGGAACGCCGTGGTCGACCAGCCAGTGGTAGTGGGCAACCGAGTCCTCGCAGTACGCGTGGATCTTCGTGGGGTCTGTACGCGGCCCGCACGCGGCGAGGAGGAACCGTTCCATGTTCTCCGCGGAGTCCGAGTAGCCGCAGGCCTGCTGGATCGGGGTTCCTCCCCCGAGATAGATCAGGCCGCCCGAGAGCGCGGAAGTCCCACCCGCTGCCATCGCCCGCTCCACGGCCAGTACCTCGGCGCCATGTTCACTCGCGGTGATTGCCGCGCACGTGCCCGCGATGCCGAGTCCGGCGACAAGCACGTCGACCGTCTCCGCAAAGCTGACATCCTCGGCGCGCGCCGGTTCGATCGCATCGATGTCCGCCATGGCGCGCCGACCTCAGAACTTCGTGATGATCGTGTCGGAAAAGCGCTCGAGCGAGTCGAGACGTACGCCGAGGTCGTCGGGATCACCGCCGAAGAAGTACCACGGCACCGCTTGGAGCTCGGTCACTCCGGCGTCGGCGAGCCGGTGATACCCGTCGAGATCGAACGCGTCGGTGGCGAGGGCGTTGATCTCGAAGGGTTCGCTGGTGCGTCCGTACTCAGCACGGTAGGTCTCGAGTGCCGCGATCGCGCCGACGATCTCGGCCGTGCTGTTCTGCACCGAGATCCAACCGTCGGCGAGTCGGGCTGCGCGCCGAAACCCCGGCTCGGAGAGACCGCCGACGTAGATCGGGACCGGCTGATCGGGCGCCGGGGCCATCATCAGCCGGTCGAAGTCGTAGTGGTTGCCGTGATACTCGACCCACTGGGGTCCGTCGCCGGCACAGACCAATTTCAAGATCTCGATCATCTCGTCGGCGCGCTTGCCTCGGGTTCGCATCTCGGTGTGGGTCCAGGCGAACTCCTCGGGGATCCACGAGAGACCGACGCCGAGGGCCACGCGATTGTTCGCCAGCACCGCCATCGACGACAGCTGCTTCGCCACGAGGAGCGGATCACGGATCGGTAGCTTGACCACATTGGTGAGGAACCGGATCCGCTCGGTGACCGCGGCCATCGCGCTGATGGCGACGAACGGATCGACGAACGGCGTGTCCGGCGCCCAGAACCGGCCGCCGTCCTTGGAGTAGGGATAGTCGGCCGAGACCTGCTCGGGGAAGAACACCGAATCGGGCAGGGTGATCGAATCGAACCCCGCAGCCTCGGCGGCGCGCGCCATCGGGATGAGGTGATCGGCCGGGAACATGGGGAACGCCACCGTCCAGCGCATCTAGAGATCCGCTCTTGCGCCTGCGGCGCGGGCCGCTCGGGCCCAGCTCGCCGGCACGGACGGCGGTTCGTGGAGTGGTCGCGGCTCGCTCACGTTAGAGGTCCGGGAGGCCGAGGGCGAGGTTCGCTTCCTCGAGGCCGCCATCGATTTCGAAGATCTTGCCGGTGACGAAGCTGGCTGCGGGTGACGCGAGGTAGAGCGCGCCGAGGGCGATGTCGTCGGGTTCGCCGAGACGTTTGAGCGGCGTGCCGGTGACCATCTCGGTGCGGACCGCTTCGTCGGTGAGCACCGTCTCGAGCGCGCTCGTGGCGACCGAACCCACCGCGATGCCGTTGACCCGGATCTTGGGCGCGAGGTCGGCGGCCATGAGCCGGGTCAGGTGGCTGAGCGCGGCCTTGGCGGTGCCGTACGCAGTGAACCCTCGATCTCGCAGACGTCCGATGGCCGAAGAGATGTTGACGATGGCCCCCTCGCCCTGTTCGAGCATCTGGGGCACCGCGGCCTTCGACAAGACGAAGGCGGTGGTGGTGTTGAAGTGGAACGCGCGTTCGAAGTACCCGGGACTCGTGTCGAGGAACGGGCGGGGCGGCGTACCGCCGGCGTTGTTCACCACGATGTCGATGCGCCCGAACTCTTCGATCGTCGCGGCGGCCAACGCGACGATGTTCTCGTTCTCGTTGACGTCGGTTGGTACTACCAGCGCCCGGCCGCCGAACGCCCGGACGTCGGCGGCGACGGCCTCGAGTTGCTCGGCAGTGCGCGACGCCAACACCACGCTGGCGCCGGCTTCGGCCATGGCTCGGGCGGTCGCGGCGCCGATGCCCCGGCCCGCGCCGGTGACGATGGCGGTCTTCCCGTCGAGTCGGAATCGTTCGAGCATGCGGTCCTTTGGTGAGGGGGCGAGAGGAAGGTAGTGGATGCCGGGCGGGGTGAGTCATTGGCAGTGGTCGGCCGGGTCCGTCAGGATGGGATTGGACGGGGTTGGTACCGTCGACCCCATGGCGGAGTCCGAGGTTGAGCCCGTCGGGCGCGTGATCGGGACCGAGGACAGCACACCGTTGTCGTTCTGGGTGGCGATCGCGCCCGGTCAATATCTCCAGCTCGATGATGTGGTGGTCACCGATCGTGACCTTCCCGGCGACGTCGCATCGGTCCGGCTCGCGGGCGTGGTGACCCAGGTGCGGGCGCGCCAGGAGGGGGCACGGTTCGACTCGGACGTGTTTCTGGTGGCCGACGGTGTCCTTCCGGCCGAGACCGTCGAGGCCGCGGAGGTGAGCACCACCCGGGTGGAACCGGAGACGTTCGTGCCACCGAGCCCGGGTGCACCCGTGCGGCGGGCGGTCGGCGAGGAACGCGACCGCGCCCTGTTGTTCGACACGATGAAGCGTCGACTTCCGATCGGGCTCGGCCGTGATGGTGAACCGTTGTACGCAAACGTCGATTTCCTCGACGGCACGCGTGGCGCGCACGTGAGCATCAGTGGCGTTTCCGGCGTGGCCACCAAGACCACCTACGCCACCTTCCTGCTGTACTCGATGTTCCACTCCGGTGTCCTCGGTGCCGAGGCGAGCAACACCCGAGCGCTGATCTTCAACGTGAAGGGCGAGGACCTCTTGTTCCTCGACCGCGCCAACGTGGAGCTGGACGCGGAGAACGAGGAGCGCTACCGCACGCTCGGACTGCCCGCCGGGAGCTTCGCCGACGTTGCGTTCAAGGCTCCGCCTCGCCGCAACGATCCGAACGCCGGTCCGGACACCGCCTCCCGTACCACCGGTGTGTCGTCCTTCTACTGGACCATCGCGGACTTCGTGACCGGCGAGCTGTTGCCGTTCGTGTTCGCCGACGCCGAAGACGAACGCCAGCAGTACACGATGGTCATCCACCAGGTGATGCGGCGGCTCGCCGAGGGCGAGGCGGTGGGTGACGACGGAAAGTGGCGCGTGGACGGCGTGACCTTGACCACCTACCACGATCTGGTGGAGCTCGTGGTCGAACGACTCAATCACGAAGATCCGCAGGTGGCGGCCGACTGGGCGGGCCGCGCCGTCGGTATGGGCACGATCAACGCGTTCGTGCGCCGCCTGCTTTCTTCGCAGCGCGCGCTGGGCTCGTTGATCCGCGCCGATATCGCGCGTCGGGACGATCGCGCCATCGACACGTCGGGTGGCAAACAGGTCACGGTGGTGGACATCCACAACCTCACCGATCGTGCGCAGCGCTTCGTGGTGGGCGTCACGATCAAGCGCGCGTTCGAGGCCAAGGAAGAGTCCGGACAGCGCAAGCCGCTGCTGTTCATCGTGCTGGACGAGCTGAACAAGTACGCGCCGCGCGAGGGAACGAGTCCGATCAAGGAGATCCTGCTCGACGTCGCCGAGCGCGGCCGCAGTTTGGGCCTGATCCTGATCGGCGCGCAGCAGACTGCGAGCGAGGTGGAACGCCGAGTCATCGCGAACTCGGCGATCCGCGTCGCCGGTCGTCTGGACCCGGCCGAGGCGGCCCGCCCCGAGTACGGGTTCCTTCCCGCCGCGCACCGAGAGCGGGCTCGGATCGCGAAGCCGGGGACCATGTTCGTGTCCCAGCCGCAGCTACCCGTCCCGCTCGTCGTCGAGTTCCCGTTCCCGGCCTGGGCGACCCGCCCCGAGGAGGCCGCGCCCGCTCCCGACGCCCCCGACCCCTTCGCCGGCCTCCCCAGCCCGAACTCGTGAGCGAGGCCATGGAACTGATGTGCCGCTGCATCTTCGGCCGAGCGGGGCCCGAGCGGCCCGGCCCTCTGGGCCGAGAGCGGAAAAGATGAGGATTCTGCACACGTCGGATTGGCATGTGGGGAAGACGATTCGCAACGAGTCACGCATGCCCGAACACCGCGCGGTGTTGGCCGAGATCGTCGAGATCGCACGCTCGGAAGCGGCGGAGCTGATTCTGCTCGCCGGCGACCTGTACGAGAACGCAGCGCCGGGTCCCGAGTCGGTGGCGCTGGTGAACCAGACCCTGTTGGATCTGCGGGCCGTCGCGCCCCTCGTCGTGATCGCCGGCAACCACGACAACGCGGCGGCATTCGAAGCGTTGCGGCCCTGGGCTGACGGGCTCGGCATCGTGATGCGCGGGCGGGTGTCCGGGCCGGATGCCGGCGGGGTGGTGGATCTCACCACCGATGCCGGCGAACGTGCGCGCGTTGCCCTGCTGCCGTTCTGTTCACCTCGCTATTCGGTCCGCGCCGCGGACCTGATGGAACTCGATGCCGCGCAGGCCGCCGGCGTCTATGCGGACCGCCTCGCCGCGATTGTTGGCGCGCTGTGCGCCAGTCCGGATCCGGGCGTGGTGAACCTGCTCGTGGCTCATTGCATGGTTCGCGGTGGCGTCACCGGCGGCGGCGAACGGGGTGCCCAGACCGCGTTCGAGCCGTACTGGATGTCCACGGCGGCGTTCCCACCGTCGCTCGGATACACGGCACTCGGGCATCTTCACCTTGCCCAGCGGGTGGCATCGGCCAGCCCGGCGTGGTACTCCGGCTCACCGGTGCAGGTGGACTTCGGAGAGGCCGGTGCCGGCAAGCACGTGTTGATCGTCGAGGTCACTGCCACCACCCCCGCTCGCGTGCGCGAAGTCCCGATCACTGCAGGATCTGAGTTGCGAACGATCACCGGCACGCTGGCCGAACTCGAGGCCCAGGCCGGGACCGACTTCGGAGATACCTGGCTCCGTGTCCGCGTCGACGACGCGGCGCGCGCCGGCATCGTGGAGGAGGTTCGTGGTTGGCTCGGTGAACGAGTGGTCGAAGTGCGGGTGGTGGGCACGGGCGCGCGCCCGCCCCACCCGGTCGCGCGCGTTGGGACGACGCCCCATGAACTCTTCGACGAATATTTGCGCACCGAGGGTGTCGACGATGCGCGGCTCGCAGTGCTGTTCGCAGATCTGCTCGACGCGGAGACAAACGCGTGAGGCCGGTCACGATCACGATGGTGGGCTTCGGTGCGTTCGCGGATCCGGTGACGGTGGACTTCGAGGGGGTCGACCTCTTCGCGCTCGTCGGCCCGACCGGGTCCGGGAAGTCCACGGTGATCGACGCGATGTGTTTCGCGCTGTACGGAACGATTCCCCGCTATGAAGATCGACGCGCCGTCGGTGCGGCGGTTCACACCCTCGCGGCCGAGGCGCGGGTCTCGCTGACGTTCGAGTTGGGTGGCCGGCGTTACGTCGCGGCGAGAGTCGTCCGCCGGGACAAGCATGGGAAGGCATCGACCAAGGACGCGCGCCTCGAACTCCAAGGCGGTGAGGTGATCGCCGGGACCGCGCGCGAGATGGAGACCGCGGTACCGGAACTCCTCGGTCTCGGTTTCGACCAGTTCACGCGCGCCGTCGTATTGCCCCAGGGGGCGTTTGCTCGGTTTCTCCACGACAAGCCCGCCGCGCGCCAGGATCTGCTGGTCCAGTTACTCGGGCTCGATGTCTACGAACGCATGATGCAACGGGCTCGATCGCTGGCGGCGGAGATGAACGCGACGTTGGTCCGCGATCGCGGCCGAATCGACCAACTGGCCGCCGTCACCCCGGAGCTGCGAGCGGCGGTCGAGGCCCACGCGGTCGAGTGCGGTGAGGCTCGCGCTCGTTGGCGCGAAGCCCAGCCCGAACTCGATGCGCTCCAATCCGACGCGCAGGAGTCGGATCGGACCGCCGCGGCTCGGGTCGGGCTGGGGAAGCGGCTCGGAGAGGTCTCGGTCCCGGCAGGAGCCGCGGCGTTGGGAGCCGCGCTCGCCGCAGCCGACGCGGAGCTGGACTCGGCCGAGCAGGCTGCGGAAGCCGCAACGGTGGCCGTCGCCGATGCCGACGCCGCAGTGGTGTCCGCCGGCGATCGTGATGCCTTGATCGCACGCCGCGACGCGCACGCCACGCTGGTGACCTTGCTCTCGGAGTCCGACGCGACGCGCCGGGCGCGCGTCGAAGCGACGGACACGGCCGCAGCCGCCGTCACGGCCGCAAACGATGCCGAGGATCACATGGAGCGCATGCGGACCGCGAGTGCCGCGCACGTCGTCCGTCAGCACCTCGTCGCCGGCGCGCCGTGCCCGGTGTGTGAGCAGGCTGTCGGCGCGATCCCTACCGGTGATCCACCGCCGGACTGGACCGAGGCGCGCGCGGCGGCCCGGACCGCGCGGGACCTCGCCGACCAGGCCGCGCGTTCTCTCGATCGAGCCGAACACCGCGCCGAAGCGCTCGAGCATCGACTCGAGGCGGCGCGCAGTGCCGTCGCCGGCCAACCGGACGCCGACACGACGGCGAAGGCACTCGCAGATCTCATTGTCGCGGCGAGGGCCGCGGCAGCGGCGCGTGAAGCCGAGCAGGCGGTTCGACGCGGCACCCGGGTTGCACGTGACGCGCGCGACCGCGCGCAGCGCGACGCCCAGCACGCGCGGGAGACGTTTCGCACGACCCGGGACGACCTGGCCGGTCTGGGCCTGACGCCTCCGGCGGAGTCCGGTGACCTGGCGGCAGACTGGGAGCAACTCGAAGGTTGGGCCGGGCGGGAGGCACGCACCCAAGCGGAGGCGGCGGCCGCAGCGACGGCGCACGCGGAAGCGACGCGATCGATCCTCGGGGCGCGCCTGGCCGAGTTCCGTGCCGAGGCGGTCGAACTCGGGGTGGAGATCGAGGCCGCCCGCCCGGGCGTCGGCCCACTCCTCGAAGCGGTCGCGGCCGAGGAACGGATCAGCCGGGACCGCGTGGAGCGGATGGATGCGGAGCTGGAAGAACGCGCGGTGCTGATCGAGTCGGTGGTTGCGCGCGCCGGCGACGCCGACGTCGCCGCCGAACTCGCTCGACTCCTGGACGCCAACCACTTCGAGCGGTGGCTGGTCAGCGAGGCGGTGCACCGGTTGGTGGACGGCGGTTCGGAACGATTCCACGAGCTGTCGAACGGCCGATTCTCGTTTGCGTTCGAGGAGACCGGCCGGGACATCCTCGTCGTGGACCACACCCAGGGCGACGAGCGCCGGTCCGTGCGGACGCTTTCGGGCGGCGAGACCTTTCAAGCCTCCCTGGCGTTGGCCCTCGCGCTCTCCGACCAACTGGCACGGTTCGCGGCGGATGGTTCGGCGCGCCTGGAGTCGATCTTCTTGGACGAGGGCTTCGGCACGCTCGATGCCGAGACGCTGGAGATGGTTGCTGCCACGATCGAGAACCTCGGCGTCTCGGACCGCATGGTCGGCATCGTGACCCACGTGCCCGAGCTGGCCCAACGGATGCCCGTCCAGTTCAGGGTCACGAAGGGCGCACGCTCGTCGCACGTCGAGCGGGTCACGTCGTGAAGTTCAGCGTCGATCCGTGGGATCCGAGTTACGGGAGCGCGCTCGACGATGTTCTGGACCCCACGGAGGTCGTCGTCCAGACCGATGTCGAGCTGCCGACGGATCGGTGGCATCCGATCGCGGTCGCCGACGCGGCACGCGATTGCGCCGGCGTGGTGTTGTTCGTCGATGGCGTCCGCCGCATCGATGCGCGGGTCTGGATCGAAGACGACGACGGCAATGTCGCGCCCGGAGTGTGCGCCACATACGCAGCGGGGGTGGTTCGCGCCGGCGAACAGGCGGAGATCGTCGCCGCATCGGTGCGACGCGGGGTGTTCAGTGCGTCACGATCGACCCGGGCGATTCCCACTCGGTATCCGAACGTCGTCTACGCGCCATTCGCCGCGTCCGACTCCACGCCGGAATCACTCTGGATCGCGATCCAGGATCAGATGGGCAAGCGCGAGGTGGAGATGGCGGAGGTGGCCCGCCTCGACGCACCGGACGATGCACTCGTTCTGATCGACGGTCCCGTCACGAACCGCACGCACGTGCCGCGCGCGGTCGGCATCATCAAGACCCACGCCGCGGCGTATTTACCGCCGGAGTTGCACCGGTTGGTCGGCGGGTTGCGCGAGGGAACGCGTACTCCGGTGTTCACCATCGGCGGCCGCGGCAGCCGCCACTCGTGGTATCTCCGGCTGCCGGGCGCGCGCGACGCGCCGTGGGCCGGTGTCATCCGGTGTGAGTGTTCGGCGGACATGGACCCAGCCGACGCGATTCACCTCGCCGAGGTGGTCGGCGCCACGGTGCCGCGCTACGCGAGCGAGACGCACAAGGATCCGCGTGCCCCGCAGAACCTCTATCCCGTCGGCGGACTCGAACGCGAACTCCGGCGCCGCCTCGGTGATCCGCACCTCCTCTATCGCGCCCTCCTGGTCAGCGCCGCGTCGACGTGATGCAACCGATCCGACGCCAGGTTGGGCGGATAGATTGGCGCCGATGATGTGCCGGCTTCGGAGCGTGCGATCGATCGGAGCACCCTGAGTGTGTAACCCGGGCGTGCGAACGTACGGTGAGGCTCAGCTGTCGGAGTCCATCGTCAGGGGCAAGCGAGTGGTCGAGGTCGGCTCCCGCAACGTGAACGGATCGTTGCGCGAACACGTCGACCAGTTCGGCCCGGCGAGCTATCTCGGCGTCGACATCGAGGCGGGACCGGGCGTCGACGAGGTCTGCGATGCCGAGGACCTCGTCGCTCGTTACGGCCCGGCGAGTTTCGATCTCGTGATCTGTACGGAGGTGCTCGAGCATGTCCGCAACTGGCGGATCGTGATCTCGAACCTGAAGCAGCTGCTCACCCCGGACGGCGTCGTGCTGATCACGACCCGGTCCTTCGGGTTCCCGTATCACGCCTTCCCGCACGACTTCTGGCGTTACGAGGTCGACGACATGCGGACGATCTTCGCGGACATGACGATCGAAGCGATGGCCACGGACCCCGGAGCTCCCGGTGTCTTCGTCACGGCACGCCGACCGTTGCACCTGATCGAACGGGACCTGACCGGCATCCGCCTTCACTCGATGATCAAGCGCCGCCGTTGCCGCGAGCTCAGTGACTTCGATGTCTCGGTGTTCACGAAGAAGCGGCGCGCGCTCCAACTGGCCGGTCGACTGCTGCCCGATCTCAAGACGTTCGTCAAGCGTCGACGCGGCCCCCGCACCTGATGGGGCGCCTCCCCGAGCGCGTCAGGGATTCACGGCGCCCGTACGAGCCTCAGCCCGTATAGAGATTGAGTAATCGTTCCAACCAGGCGCGCGATTCGCGGAGTCCGCCGGGTCGGTTGCGGAGGTTCCACAGGCGTTCGTGTTCGGCGATCACCGGGCGGAGCGCGGCGGCGAGCACGGCTCGCTCGGTACCACCCACGTTCGCGAGTGCGCCGCCCACCGCGAGACGCGCCCGTGCGTCGGCGGTCATGACGCGCACGAGCGCGATCGCGTTTCGGAGTTCGGCCACGATCAGTTCCGCATCGGGCCGGGCCGAGCGCACGGCGGGGAGCCGGGTCTCGAACGCGTCGAGGTCGCCGGCCGCGGCCTCGTACTGCTCGACTGCGGTACCGGTCAACGGTCCACGGCCGAGGTCGAGCTGCGGGAAGTACAGCGGCAGCACGAGGGTGGCGACGTTCCCGACCTGCGGCTCGATGCGAAGGTAGATGTCGCCGAGACCGACGACGATCGCACCGAGTTCGCCGCTCGGGTCGTCATAACAGTGGCGTGAGAGTGCATCGGCCAGGTCCAGCGCGCGGTTGCTCTGCGCGCACCAACTCATCGCGGCGCCGAACGCGAGTCCGGGGTCGCTCACTGCGGGGTACTGAAGATGGCCGTTGTCGCCCCAATCGGTGTTCAACATCCCGGATGCCCCGAAGCGGTTGGCCGCGTCGATGGCTTCGGTGATGTCGGCGCGCATGTTGGTGGTGCGGCCGAGAATCGTCAGCCAACTGGACGTGCCGGGCGCGACCCACCGGGTGATCCCGGCGGCCGCGAGTGCCTCGAGCCGGGCCGCCCAGGGATGCCCGGCGTCGTAGCCCCACTCGCACACGATCACGCCGTCGGGAAGTTCGCCGAGCCGGTCCGGGTGCGCGGCCAGGATGTCTCCCCACATCAGCACCTCGCGTCCCTCGATCTCCGGGAGCTCGCGCAACGATTGGACCCAGGCGAGGTAATCGTCGAATCGGTCGGCCGGCATCTCCCACGGCTCGTCGAGTCCGAGGTTCACGAACCGCCCGTCGGAGAAATGGGGGAGCAACTCTCCGAGCAACGACTGAACCAGCGCGAGCGAACCGGGATGCGTCGGCTCGATGGTGCTCGGTGGCCGGTACATCCCCATCATCACGTACCCGTCCCGGTCCATCGCGAGATCGAGGTACGCGTCGTGGGCCAGCCAGCGCTCCATGTGTCCGAGGCAGTTCTGATTCGGTACCAACGCGATGTGCCGGGCCGCGCAGTAGGCGTCCAACTCGCGGATCTCGGCGGGCGTGAACGGACTGGCATCGCGCCACACTCGCTCATGGTCGGCGTACGCGAAGGTGTGCTCCGCGTACAGCTCCAGGTGGTTGATCTTCCACTCGGCGAGGCGGTCGACGAGCGCGCGGATGGTCGCCATCGTGGGCACCTTGTCCCGGGACACGTCGATCATCACGCCCCGCTCAGGGAGGTCGGGCCAGTCCCGGATCGTGCCGATGGGAAGCCCGCCCGGATGGATCCGGGAGAGTTGGCGCAGCGTCATGCGGCCATAGAACTCGCCGGCGGGATCCGCGGCATCGAGATGAATACCGGACTCGGTGATCCGAAGGGCGTAGCCCTGGGGCGGGAGGTCGGTTGCCGTACGCAGGGTGGGGTCCGAGTACCGAATCGCCGCCGGTCGCAGCGACTGTTCGCGCGGCTCGGGGAGCAACGTCACAAGAGGTCCTTTCGATAGACGAGGAACGTGCGTCCGAGCGTGGCGCCGATGCGCGCGTACGGGACGACCGGACCCACCCACGCGATTTCGGCGCGGCGGCGACCCGCGGCTCGCAGTTGGTGGAGCGCGCCGAGGAGCGGCGCGGCGCCGTCACCGTGGCCGAGCCGGTCCGGGCGCACCGCCACCGGACCCACGAAGCCGGCGCGATTCACGTCGTACGCGCAGACGGCGGTGATTCCCTCCGAGTCCTCGGCGATGACGAGCCCGCGCTGGTCACATGCGCGCACCATCTCGGCGCGCCAGAAATCCCAATGAGTGTCGGCCCACGCCGCGACCGCGGGCCGGTCGGAGTCGGTGGCCGTCCGCCAACCGCCGGGATCATCAGGGATCGCCGCGAGATCCACGTCCATGTTCACGTGCACGTCGACGCGCGCGTACCGGAGCCGCTCGGCGAGACAGACCGCCCCGAGTTCCCGGGAGTCGATTCCGGGCCAGAGGTAGTACGGCGCGTCGGCGCCGATGGTCACGCTCGCTGCGCCGGCGTCCCGCAGATCGGACTCCGCCGCGACGAGCAGCGACCGGCCGAGTCCGGTGCCGCGATGGGCCGGATCGACGGCGAGAAACCGGACGTAGCCCTTGCCGTCGGCGGTCACGGTCGCGACGACCCCACGGTTCGGATCCCCTCGCACCACGCACGGTTGGTCGGGCGCGCCGAGCGCGCGTCGGAGTTCGGCCTCGCTCGGCGCGTCCACCAGGGAACGTCGGGCCAGCGCGGCGATGTCAGCGACAGCCGGGGCGCCGGGGGCGGTGACGCCAAGCGTCGGGAGATCCACGGGACGAACTTAGGGGCGAACTCAGGGGCGAGCCGATGGGCGACCCGCGCCGGCCTCCGGACGAGCGGGCCCGACCGGTAACGCGGTAAATAACCACGCAGAGTGGTCAAGCCGGCGCGCACTACCGCCGATAGTGACGGAGTCATGCCGCAATCGTGCCAAAGGATGTCGCAGTGAGTGGTGAGAACGCCGCCCTCCGAGAAGAGATCGCCCGCGATCAGCAGCGGGCGGACCTCCCGGGCCGGGGCGTGGCCACCGCCCAGGCGATCGTCCGGCGCCGGCATCAGATCGCGTTTCTCGTCGCCATGGTGGCATGCGGTCTCGTGTCCGCGACGCTCGTGTCCGAGCACGTGATCGACGTGGGGGCAAGGAGTTGGATCGACGCGGAAGTCACCCGGATCGCGCTCGCGGCACTGAGTGTTTTCGTCATCCTCTACGCCTTCGACAAGGAGCGCGTGCTGCGCCGGGTGGTCCGCGAGCGGGAGCAGTTACTCGCGCTCGACGGCGAACTCGCGGGCAGCCTCCTCAGCGCCGGGCTGGTCCTCGACGCGGTCACCGCCCTCCACGCCCGGCTCGAACTCGCAGATCTCCTTCCTTGTGTGGTGGATCAGGGCCGGTATCTGGTCGGCGGTGATCGCGGCGTCCTCTTCCTGGAGGAGGACGACCATCCGATGCAGCCGGTGGTCGATCCCGATTCCATCGCGGCGGAGGTGGCGCCGATGGTCGACCTCGTCGCCGACCGGCGCACGAACGTCGCCCAGGTGGTCGGGCCGGATCGAAACGGGGCCGATGGAAGCGGGGACGATCGAAACGAGGCGAATCGAAACGGGGCCGCCGCCGCGTCACTGACCGTCGGGGTGCCGGTCATGGCCGACGGTGAACTGCTCGCGGTGCTGGTGCTCCCCGGCATCGTCGCGACGGCGTTGACGCCGGACATGGACGCACTGCTCAGCCGGTTCGGAACCGCCGCCGGTGCTGCGCTCGTGAACGCGCGGCGCTACGAAGCCGCGATGTTCCTCCTCGACGTCGCCCACTGATCAGACGGGTCGCCCTCGAAGGTTCAGACGATCCACGGGTATTCGCCGCCGGGCCACGTGACCACGTTCTCGGCGCGCAACCCGTCGATGGTCGCGGCGTCCTTCCCGAGCCATTCGAGGATCTCTCGGGTGTGTTCGCCCACCAACGGCGGTGGACTCGACGGTTCCCCCGGTGTGTCGGAGAACTGCACGAGCTCACCGAACTGGCGCATGAGGCCGAGCATCGGGTGCTCGTACTCGGCCACCAGGCCGAGCATGACGTTGTCGGCGTCGTTCAGGACGAGGTCGCCACCGAGTGAGTCGAGCGGCACGGCGTTCGGCACGCCGGCATCGTCGAACGCGTGCGACCAGGATCCGCTCGTCCGGGTGAGAAAGCGCGGTGCGAGAAGCGCCTCCAGGGATTCGCGATTCTCCCGGCGGAGCGCGGCGACTGCGAATCGGGCGTCGTCGGCGAGTTCGCTCACCCCGAGCGCGCCACACAACGCGATCCACTCGGATTCCTTGACCGCCGCGATCTGGATCCACCCGTCCTGGGTCTCGTACAGGCGGTAGCACGCCGCCGTGCCGTGGAGTCCCCGGTCGAGACGCGGTCGCTCCACTGCTTCACCGTTGACGAGCAACGCGTCGGACGCGAAGACCGCGCCGCCGTCCATCAGCGACGTCCAGAGTTCTTGGCCCTCGCCGGTGACGCGCTGGTGGTACAACGCGCAGAGCGACCCGACGACCGAGAGCATGGCGTTGGCCGCATCACACATGCCGAAGCGGTAGTAGAGCGGATCGTTCCCGTGCTGCACTGCCCCGGCTTCGTACTCCAGCCCCGCCGACGCCTGGTACAGCGGATCCAAGCCACCGAAGTGGGCGAGCGGACCTTCGAGTCCGTAGGCCCAGGTGTTGCAGTAGACGATGTCGGGATTCACCCGCTTGGAGTCTTCGTACCCGATGCCCAGCCGGTTCGCCACGCCCGCAGTCATGTTGTGGTGCACCACATCCGCCCGCGTGATGAGTTCGAGCGCGATCTCGAGGCCGCGCGGATGTTTCAGGTCGAGGGCGATGTCCTGCTTACCGCGTTGGCAACCGAAGAAGGGTTTCCCCGCGAGGCGCATGCCGTCGCCGGTCACCGGCTCCACCTTGATCACCCGGGCGCCGAGATCACCCATGATCATCGGACCGAACGGGCCCGCGAGGTACTGACCGAAGTCGACGACGAGGACGTCTTCGAGCGCCGGCATCAGACCGGGACTCCACTGATCGCGTGGATCTCGGAATCGGAGTATCCGAGCCCGCCGAGGATCTCGGCGTTGTGTTGGCCCGGCATCGGTTGCGGGCCGCGGATCGCGCCCGGCGTTCCGTGGAGCTTGATCGGCACCCCGATCTGGGTGGTGGTGCCGAGTTCGGGATCTTCCACCG
>JANPMG010000105.1:0-4989 GCA_031422675.1 Acidimicrobiia bacterium
CAGTCCATGAGTTGCGCGCCGTTCTCGATGATGCCGCGCACGCGGTGCATGCCCGCCGAGTGGTCCAAGAGATTGGTGACCCGGATGTCTTCTTTCCCCGCGGCCTTGAACTCCGGCCAGTACTCCGCCACGGGCGCGTCCAGGTCCAGCCGGCCCTGATCCGCGAGCCGGTGGGCCGCGGTCGCGACCACACCCTTGCTCGTCGACCAGCTCATCGCGGTGGTGCCCTGCTCCCAGGGTCGACCCTCCTGGTCGCGGGTCCCGGACCAGATGTCGACGACCTTCTCGCCCCGATGGAACACGGCCGCGGCCCCACCACCCCCGCGCTTGTGCTTCAACGTGGCCCGGAGCGCGGTCGCGACCTCGGCGAAATCGGGGTGGATGAAGCCCTGCATCGTCATCCGGGAATCCTCGCACGGCGGATCGGCAACACGCTCATCCCGCGCACCAACGTGGACCGCGTCCAGGTGGGCGGTGATTCGACGGCCCAGGTGGCCCACCGCGCCAGCAGTTCTTCGAGCAGGATCCTCGCTTCCAAACGTGCGAGGGCCGCGCCGAGACACAGGTGTTCACCGAACCCGAACGCCAGGTGGGGCGGATCCGTGGGTCGGGTGACGTCGAAGCGGTCGGCGGTGGGCCCGAATGCCGCTTCGTCCCGGTTGGCGGACGCGTACAACATGATCACGAACGCGTCGGCCGGGACGTCGACGCCACCCACCTGCGTCGCTCGGGTCGCCGTGCGGCCGAACGCCTGGATCGGCGTCACCCACCGCAGGCTCTCCTCCACCGCAGCCGGGATCAACCCACCGTCGTGCGCGAGCGCGCGGCGCTGGTCGGCATGTTCCGCAAGCGCGAGCGCCGCGCCCGACACGAGATGGCGGGTGGTCTCGTTGCCGGCGACGAGGAGTGACACACAGAACATGCGCGCCTCGGCGTGGGTCAGCCGGTGGCCCGCCACCTCGGAATGTACGAGCGTCGACATCAGGTCGTCGCGCGGCGCGGCGGCGCGCTCGCGAAGTTGGGCATCGAGGAACCGCCACAGTTCGCCGGCGAGCGCGAGGGTGGCCGGGTCCTTGGTGTCGGGGGCTTCGATCATCGCGTCCGACCAGCGCCGGAAGTCGCTGCGGTCCACGTCGCCCACGCCGAGTAGTTCGGCGATGACCTGCACCGGGAACGGCGCGGCGACCGCGTCGATGAAGTCGACCGCGTCGCCGGGCGCGACGCCGTCGAGCACCTCCACCGCGAGTTCCCGGATACGCGCTTCGAGACCACTCACCCCACGTGGGGTGAACTCGCGGTTGACCAGCTTTCGATAGGCCGCGTGATCGGGCGGATCCATGTGCAGCACCGAACCGGACATGTCCGCCGGCGCGAACCGCAGCGGGTCGTTGACCAACACGCCGCGGCTCGAACAGAACTCGTCCGGACGCCGCGAGATCATGCGGACGTCCTCGTAACTCGCCACGGTGAACACGTCGGCGTCGAGTTGCTGCACCGGCGCATCCCGACGCTGCGCGGCGAGCCGCTCGAAATAGTCGGGCTCGGTGAAGGTGCCGGACATCCGTGGGTCGAGCGGCGCCTGCGAATCGATCCGGGTCATTCGGCGCTACGCCGCGAGTCCCGCCGCAGCGGTGCCCATGAGGTCGAGGAAGTTGTCACAGTAGAACGCGCGACGTACCGCTTCGGAGGCGTCGCCCAAGGACTGTTCGAACCGCTCGAAGGGTTTGCGGCCGCCCTCCACGTGGGGGTAGTCCGAGGAGAACATCGCCACCTCCGGGCCCGCCTGTTCGATGATCCAGCCCACGTCCTCGGTGGGATAGGGCGTGAAGCGCATCTGACGCCGGACGTACTCGGACGGGCGGAGTTCGAGCGCCGCAATCCGTTCCTCGTGCCGGTGGAACGCATCGAATGCCGACTCCATCTGGCGCATCCACGACGGCACCCAGATCGCACCCTGTTCGATGACACCCACGCGGAGGTCCGGGAAGCGGTCGAACACGCCGTCGAAGATCATCGTGGCGAGTGTCTGCGCGGGCGGCCCGGGGATGCCCATGTAGTCGACCGACCGGAAGTTCTCCTCGCCGCCGTGAAAGTCCGGAGGAATCGGCAGGCCGTTGTTGAAGTAGCCGGGCTCGATGAGATCACCGGTGCCGCCCACGTGGAACACGATCGGGATCCCGGCGTCTTGGGCCTGGGCCCACACCGGATCGAGCGCGCGATGACTCGGCGAATGGTTCGGCGGACAGCCCGACGCCACCAGCAACGCCGACGCACCGCTCGCGATCGATTCCCGGGCCATCGCGGCGGCGCGCTCGAAGTCCGCAAGCGGCACGTAACACGTGGGCAGCAGCCGCGCGTCCACCGAACAGAACTCGAGCATGCCCCGGTTGTGGGCGCGCGCGGCTCCGTACGCGAAGTCCAAGTCGTCGCGATGTTCCCAGTCGTGAAGCCGACGGTTATGGAAGGTGTTGAACAGCAACTGACTCGAGAATCCGAGCAGGTCCAGCGCGCGGGGTCGGTCGTCGGGGATGAACGAACCCGTCGCGGCGAAGTTCTTGCGCGTCATGATCTCGGCCGCCTCGGAGGCGCGGTACTCGCGGGACGCGTGCTTTTGCGCGATGCGATCGAACGCGGCGCTCAGGTCTCGAAGTTGTTCGTCGGGGTCACCGGTCTGCTGAAGCTCGTTGCCACCGGCGAGCGACAACGGCGCAATGCGGTCCCGGAGCGCCGGGTCCGCGTGATCGCGCAGCCACGACGGCGTCTCCATGATGTGGGCATCGGCATCATGAACAATTCGACCACTGACGTACGCCAACGACCCGGCTCCCCTCACGATCGCCTCAACGATGCCTGACCGTACAACCTGTCGGCCCCGGTGGACCCGGGCGCTCAGACCGGCGCCGCCAACGGACCGCCGGGGGCGAAGGCGTGGGCGGCGAACCGTTCGCCGATTCGGACGTAGCCGTCACCGTCGGGGTGCAGACCGTCGGGCAATGTCGATGCGTCGTCTTCACCGAAGAGGTTCAGACCGTCGCAGTAGTGGAGATGCCCGTCGCCGTTCGCTCGCCGAGCGGACACCGTCTCGGCCAGGATCGTGCGGATCCGCCGGAGCGTGAGCCGCGTGACCGTGAGTTCCGACGGCCGGTCGGTCACGACCCGGAATCCACCGTCGCCGGTCGGGACCGTGGGGCCCGGATGGTCCTCGGCCATCGGGCAGATGATCGGCGAGACCACCAGGATCGGTGTCTCGGCCAGCTCGGCCCGCAGCGTGTCGAGGAAACCGTGGACCGCGGGCGGAAACGTCCGCTCGGTGAGACTGTCGGCGTTCACCACGTTGATCCCGAGCTTGAGGCTGATCAGATCCGGTCGCTCGTCGGCGATCGAGCGGGCAACGAACTGGTCCAGGTGACACTGCCCCGCGAACGCGAACTGCATCAGGTCCACGCCGCCGATCCGCGCGGCCACGGCCGGCCACACTTCGGTGGGGCCGTGCGCCTCGATGCAGTGACTGATCGAGCTCCCGTAGTGCGCCCAACGCGGCTTGGTGCGCGGCACACGCGCCACGGTCGAGCCGTCCGCGACCCGCAGCCCACGGAGTTCCGTCGCCGCATTCTGGGGGAGCCAGATCTCGACGTGCTTGGTCTTGGGTCCGAGATCGTCGAAGCGGAGCGCGGCCGGTTGGCCCGGTTCGATCTGGAGGTCCGCGGTCATCAGATCGATCACGAGACGCGTGCCGGACCGGTCCTCGGTTCGGGCAACCCGGGTGCCGTCGATCATCAGGTCGAACATGATCGGGCGCGCCGGCACGCCGGTGATGGAGAAGCCAGTGGTGAAGGCATCGAGCTCGATCCACGGCGAATCGGTTTCGAACTCGATGCGCACCCCCGAGGTGAGCGTCACCATGAAATCCATGAACAGATCCGGGATCTGCGGTCGGGTCCATGCCGGGAGCCGACGGGGCGCGATGCCGGTGTCGGTGCGATCGAAATCCCGCGCGCCGACAACCTCGACCGGACCACCTTCGAGTTCCAGATCCATCCGTGTGCTCTCCATCATCTCTGCGCTGCCTCCGCAGCGCGGCGAGTCTCCTACGTACCCGGAATCGCTCGTCCCTCGCTCCCGGGCTACTCCGGAGACCGCCGGGCCGGGTGCAGCGTACGGGCCGGGAATTCGGTGCGACCATTCCGCCCGCACGTGGGACCATGCGTCGATGAACGACACCTACACGCACGGGCATCACGAGTCGGTGCTGCGCAGCCATCGCTGGCGCACCGCGGAGAACTCGGCGGGCTACCTGCTCCCTCATCTCCGCGCCGGTCAGTCGCTGCTCGACGTCGGGTGCGGTCCCGGCAACATCACGATGGACCTCGCCGCACGGATCGCGCCGGGCGCGGTGCGCGGGATCGACGCGGCCGCGGATGCAATCGAGGCGGCCAACCAGGTGAACGACCGGCCCGGCCAGGTGAGCTTCGCCGTCGACGACGTGTATGCGCTCGCCGCTGCGGCCAACTCCTTCGACGTCGTGCACGCGCACCAGGTGTTGCAACACCTCTCGAACCCGGTCGGTGCGTTGCGGGAGATGCGGCGCGTCGTGGCACCGGACGGAGTCGTGGCCGCACGGGACGCCGACTATTCGTGCTTCTCGTGGGCGCCCCTGGATCCGCTGCTCACCCGCTGGAACGAGCTGTATCACGCGCTCGCCCATCGCAATCAGGCCGAGCCCGACGCCGGCCGCTTCCTGTTGGGCTGGGCGCAGCGAGCCGGCTTCACCGACGTCGTGGCTTCGAGTTCGACCTGGACCTACGCCGACCCCGAGTCACGCGCGTGGTGGGGCGGCTTGTGGGCCGACCGCGTGGAGCAGTCCTCGTTCGCCAGCCAGGCCGTGGAGTACGGGCTGAGTGATACCGCCGAACTCGCGGCCATCGCCGCGGCGTGGCGCCGGTGGGCCGACCAGCCCGACGGTTGGTACGCCGTTCTCCACGGCGAGGT
>JANPMG010000106.1:0-2993 GCA_031422675.1 Acidimicrobiia bacterium
TGACTCACGCGGCGTTGCACACCCGGGCGTGCGAGCTCTTCGGAGTGCAGTACCCGATCGTGCAGACCGGAATGGGGTGGGTCGCCGGCGCACGGTTGACGGCCGCAACGAGTGCGGCCGGTGGCCTCGGGATTCTGGCCAGCGCCACGATGAGCGTGCCGGAGCTCACGACCGCCATTGCCTCGGTGAAGGACCGGACCGACCGGCCCTTCGGCGTGAACCTGCGCTCGGACCAGCCCGATGTCGACGAGCGCATCGCGCTGATGGTGCGGGAACGTGTTGCGGTGGCGAGCTTCGCCCAAGCCCCCGGCGAGCGATTGGTCAAGACCCTGAAGGATCAGGGGGTGGTGGTCATGCCGACGGTCGGCGCCCGCCGTCACGCCGAGAAGGTCGCCGCGTGGGGAGTGGACGCGGTGATCGCCCAGGGCGCGGAGGGTGGCGGCCACACCGGGACCGTCCCGACGTCGCTCTTGTTGCCTCAGGTGTGCCAAGCCGTTGATATCCCGGTGATCGCCGCGGGCGGCTTCTTCGACGGCCGCGGTGTGGTCGCCGCGCTCGCGTACGGCGCCGCGGGGGTGGCGATGGGAACCCGGTTCCTGCTCTCGGCCGAGAGCCGCGTCCCGGACGCGGTGAAGGCGCGGTACCTCGAAGCCACCGTCACCGACACCGTCGTCACCAAGCAGGTCGACGGTCATCCGCAGCGCGTGATCCGCACCGAGCTCGTCGACCATCTCGACGGCGCGGGTCGCGTCACCGCGCTGCCCCGGTCGATGGTCAACGGGTTGCGATTCCGGAAGTTGAGCGGCCGTTCCCTCGGCGACCTCCTGAAGGAAGGCGTCGCGATGCACAAGAGTCAAGGGTTGAGCTGGGCGCAGGTGGCGATGGCCGCGAACGCGCCGATGCTCACCAAGGCCGCGCTCGTCGACGGTCGTCTCGACACCGGTGTGCTCCCGACGGGGCAGGTCGTCGGTGTGATCGACGAGCTCCCGACGGTCGCGGAGATCATCGACCGGATCGTTGCGGAGGCCGACGCAGTGTTGACGCGCCTCGGCGCGTCGTAGGTCGCGACTCGACCGAGGAGGTTCGATGAGTGGGTCGATGCGAGCGTGGCGGACGCACAAATACGGCGAGCCGCTCGACGTATTGACGCTCGACGACGTGCCGATTCCCGAGCCGGGCTCCGGCGAGGTGCGGGTGAAGGTCCAGGCCATCCCGCTCAACCTCAACGACCTCGAACGCATCACCGGCGGCAACATGATGGTGCGGCCCGATCTGCCCTCCAGCCCCGGCATGGAAGTGATGGGCATCGTCGACGCGTGCGGCGCCGGGACCGAAGATCGGCTCGGCGAGCGCGTGGTGGCCACGACCAAGGGTGCGCACGGCGGGTACGCGGAGTACGCGATCTGTCCTGCGATCTCGATGTTCCCGATGCCGGACTCGATCCCGTTGCCCGACGCGGCGGCGCTCTACTTCCCGTTCCACCTCGCGTGGCTCGGTCTGGTGGACCGCGCCGGGTTACAAGCCGGTGAGACGGTGCTGATCCACGCGGGCGCCGGTGGTTCGGGTTCCGCCGCGATCCAGATCGCAAAGCATCTGGGCGCGCGGGTGATCGCGACGGCGGGTTCGGCGGAGAAGGTTGCGTTGTGCTCCGAACTCGGCGCCGATGTGGTCATCGACTACACGGCCGCCGACTTCGCCGCGGTCGTGCTGGCCGAAACCGGCGAGCGCGGCGTGGAGGTGGTGTTCGACAACGTGGGCGAGGCGGTGATGGAGGATTCGATGAAATGCACTGCCTACAACGGCCGCTACCTCATGATGGGCTTCGCTTCCAACAAGCTCGTGGCCGACGAGCCGTTCCTGGTGCCGCGGCGGGTGGCGTTGGGCAACCTGAAGCTGTGCGGTGTCCTGCTCGCGTACGCGGATCCCGAGATGTCGCATCTGGTGAAGACCGCGATGGGCTGGAACTTCGCGTCGGGCGCGCTCGGCGCGCAGATCATGCGGGAGATCGTCGACCTCTACTCGTCGGGTGTGATTCGCGCCGTCGTCGGTCAGACCGTCGGCTTCGACGACATTCCCGCGGCCATCGACGCCATGGCCCGCCGCGCCACCGTCGGCCGCACGATCGTCATGGTCGACGCGTGATGGTGGACGCATGATGCGCGCCTGGCGGGTACACGAGTACGGAGCGCCGGCCGAGGTGTTGACGCTCGACGTCGTCGAGATCCCCACACCGAGCGACGGTGAACTGCTGATTCGCGTCGAAGCCGTCACGCTCAACTTCAACGACCTCGACGGTATCCACGGCCGGTACAAGACGGTGCGCACCCCGATGCCCTACATCCCGGGCATGGAAGTGATGGGGACGGTCGACTCGTGCGGCCCGGGTGCCGAGGTGTGGGCCGGAATGCGTGTGGTCGCGATTCCGAGCGGTGCGTTCGGCGGATACGCGGAGTACGTGACCGCACCCACGGCGATGGCGTTCGCGATGCCTGCCTCGATTCCGCTTCCTGTGGCCGCAGGGATCCTGATGCCGTTTCATCTCGGTTGGCTAGCGCTGCACGAACGCGCTGCCCTGCAACACGGCGAGACGTTGCTCGTGCACGCCGGTGCGGGTGGCGCAGGCTCGGCCGCGATCCAACTCGGTGTGCACGCCGGCGCGCGGGTGATTGCGACTGCGGGCTCGCCCGAGAAGTTGGCCGTGTGTCGTGACCTCGGTGCCGACGTCGTCATCAACTACCGCCAAGAAGACTTCGTTCCGGCCGTGCTCGCGGCGACGGACGGGCGGGGTGTGGATGTGGCGTTCGACGCGATCGGCGGGACCACCACCACCGAGACGTTCAAGTGCATGGCGTTCAACGGCCGCCATCTGATCGTGGGATTCGCGGCCGGGATCGAGGCCGAAGACGAGGGGATCGTGCCGAGGCCAGTGGTGTTCGGGAACTTCTCGCTCGTCGGCGTGTGCCATGCGTACGTGGACGATCCGATCGGGTTCA
>JANPMG010000107.1:0-20046 GCA_031422675.1 Acidimicrobiia bacterium
CAGCGGAGTTCGCCGCCGGCGCCGCGCACTCCGCCGAAGTGCGGGCTCGCCGGCATACTACACGGCGTGAGACTCCGCGCGTTGATGGTCGCCGGCTGTCTCGTCGCGCTGGCTGCGTGCCAGGTCGACGCGACGGTCACCGTGCGGATGCGCGAGAACGGCAGCGGTGCAGTTCGCGTACGGGTGGTCCTCGATGCCGCAGCGGTGCGCGCCGCGGTAGTGGGCGGTGGGAAGCTCGAAGAACGGGTCCGACTCGACGATCTGCCCGGCGCGGGGTGGAGGGTCATTCCATGGAACCGGGACGCGAACGGTGGTGCAACCCTGACCATGCGCAAGCCCTTCGGCGCGCCGCGTGAAGTTGCCGCCATCCTCGGTGAGATCAGCGGCGCCGATGGGCCGGTACGCGGTGTGGCCGCAACGCGCCGGACGTCCACGTTCGCCACCCGCTGGCTGGTAAGAGGCGCGGTGGACCTGCGATCGCTTCGGTTCGGGGTCGGCTCCGATCCCCAACTCGTGGCGAACCTGACTGCTGCACGCGTCGACATTCCGCAGGTGGAGTCCCGGATTGCGTCCGGTCTGGGTCGGCTCCGAGTTCACCTCGTCGCCGACCTTCCCGACGGCGTACGCCGGGAGGCTTCGGCGCGGGTGGGGACGCGCGCGGTGTTGCACGCAACGTCGGCGCGCACGGATGTGAACCGCGTCGTGTTGCTCATGGGCGGGGTTGCGGCTGCGGCGCTCGCAGTGGTTCTGCTGGTTCTCGGCGAGGTCCGATCCCGCCGCCGCCGACACGGGGCGCGCGCCGTCGGTAGCGTGACCGCCCCGTCACACTCCCGAGGAGATTCATGACCGTCGTCGTCGACGAAGCCGTGGTGGCCCGAGCCCGGGCCCTCGCGCCCCTCATCGAAGCCGAAGCCGACCGCGCCGAAGCCGATACCACCACGACTCAACCGGTGGTGGACGCGGTGGTGGAATCGGAACTGTTCTGGATCCTGGTCCCGAAGGAGTTCGGCGGGCTCGGGGCCGACGTGTCCACCGCGCTCGGTGTCTTCGAGGAACTCGCGTACGCGGACGGATCGGTGGGTTGGTCGGTGATGGCGAACACCACGTCGTCCTGCTTCGCCGCGATCTACACCGGCGAGTCCGCAGCCGCGGCGATGTTCCCCGCAGGATCGCTCGGCATCCACGCCGGCATGCTCGGTCCCGTCGGCCAGGCCCGCCGCGTCGACGGCGGATATCGGGTCACCGGCCGCTACTCGTTCGGGTCCGGGTGCGCCCACGCGAACTTCATCGGCGCGGGCACTGTCGAGACCGATGCCGACGGCAACGCGCTGACCACCGAGAGCGGCCTCCCGGCGATGCGGGTGGTGCTTATCCCGCGCGAGCAGATCGACTTCCGCGGTAACTGGGATGTCATCGGACTCACCGCGACCGGCTCGTACGACTACGTGGTGGACGACGTCTTCGTCCCCGAGGACTACACCTACTCACTGCTCGAACACACCCAACTGCGCGGCGGTCCCGGCCTCAGCATCGGACTGTTCGCGATCACCGGCGCGGGTCATGCGGGTATCGCACTCGGCGTGGGGCGCCGAGTCATCGACGAGATCACGACCCTCGCGAACACGCGGGTCCGGATGGCCGGATTCGCGACGATCGGTACGGAGCAGCTGTTCCAGCACGAACTCGGCCTCCACGATTGCGCGATGCGAGGGGCGCGTGCGCTCGTCTACGACGCGGTCGGGGCCGCCGATGCGCAGGCGCGCGCCACCGGAGCCGTGGACAACGTGACGCAGGCGCGGCTGCGGGCGTCAGCCACGTACGCCACGCGGGTGGCCACCGACGCGGCGCGCTTCGCGTTCTCGTGGGCGGGATCCGCGGGCCTCCGCCCGGGCATCATCCAACGCTGCCTCCGAGACATGCTCGCCGCGTCACAACACATCTACGTCGACAACAACACCATCACCGGGTACGCACAGGCGTTGCTCGCGGATGCTGCCTCGGCGGACTGACCGCGTCTACGCGAACTCGAGTTCGTGCAACCACGCAGGAAACTCGAGCAGAGAGTCCATGACCACGTCGGCACCCGCGGCGTGTAACTCAGTCGCCGTGACCGGACCGGTCGCCACCGCAACGGCCTGCGCACCCGCGAGCTGCGCCGCTTCGACGTCGGGGATGGTGTCGCCCACGTAGACCTGCGCTGCGTATTCCAACAGGGTCTCGGCCTTCTGGGGGCCGTGGCGCCAACCGATGACGTGATCGGCGGCGATCCCCACGTGCGCGAGGCACAAATGCGCGTTCGGTTCGTACTTGGCCGTGATCACGAGCGTGATGCCGCCGCGGTTCCGGACGCTCGCGACGGCGGCCGCCGCGCCAGGGAGCAGCGACGATCCGCGCGGGCCCAGCTCCGCGTAGATCGCGCGGTAGCGGTCACAGACCGCATCGATCTCGGCGGCCGGGAAGTAGGCGGCCATCTCCGTCTCGAGGGTCGGGCCGAGCCGCTGCGCGATGGAATCACCGTCGACCGTGGTTCCGAGCGCGCGATTCAAGGCGTCGAAGCTGGCGATCACCCCCGGGCGTGAATCGATCAGGGTCATGTCGAGATCGAAACCGACGACCAAACCTGTCATCGAACGGACGCTATCCAGTGTCGTTCTTCGTGGTGTGATTGACGCGCCGTACCGTTTGATGCTCCACTGATCCGATGCATCGCAGCGGACTGCTCGCCCTCACCTGCTCACTCGCGGTTCTCGGCGCCGGCGTATTGGTCGGGGTGGGTCCCGCGGCGGCGGCACCGATCACGCGGCCGGCCGACCCGGTCGTGCTCACCGGGGCCAGCCTCCCGTCGTTCCTGGCCGGTCCGCGCCCGACGATCGTCGGCTTCCGGTGGACGGGATCGGCGTGGGCGCAGTTGCCGATCCAGATCGACGAGCGGGCCGTCGTCAACTTCGGCAAGATCTACAACAACCCCAACGCAGTCTTCTACGGAAGCCAACCCGGCCTGGTGAACGAACTCGTCTACACGTCGGGAAACACCTGGACCGGCAACGACCCGGACACCAAGTTCGACGCGAACGACGAGCTGGCGTTCATGGCTCGGGATGCCGGGGTCCTCTCACCCGGCGGATCGCAACCGGTCGGGACCGTGCCGGGGTCGGGCGTGCAGGTGAAGGTCACCGACCCCCTCGTTCCGGGTGCCGAGGGGTACGTCTATCTCTATCGCAAGAGCGTCGGCAGCCCGCTGAAGCAGGGCGCCAACGCGCACTACGTGAGGTACGCGTTCAAGCTCCTCTCGGGCGGCTACAAGACCACCTACCAGCTCACCTCCGGTCCGAACCTCGAGAACACGCTCGTGACCGGCGCGAGCTACCGCCACCACTTCGTGGACCGGTGGGCGAGTGACCGGCTCGAGGTCATCACCGGTGGTGCCACCGGCGCGGACATCCTCGATCGGCACAAGGCGCTCTTCGCGCCGGGCACCTGCGTTCGCAGTGAGGACACGTTCGACGCGCCGAGTGTGTACGGATCGTCGGAGGGTGCGTTCGTGACGAACAAGCTGGGCCCGGTGCGCGCGATCCGCTCGTACGTCGGTGCGAACAGCGGACCGAACACGCAGCGCACGCACGTCTTCTACGACCGTCGCGAAGACATCCGCACCGATCTGCGGGTCCACGCGATTGGTTCGATCATGGACTTCATGGACTACTCGCCGGCCGCGAGTGGGATGACCTACCGCAACGAGTTCAACCAGGGTGGGCTCACCATCGACGGGAACCCCGACACGCCGGTCGGTGGCGTTCCGTCGTGGGAGCAGGTCACCGGGCCCCAGGGCACGATCAACCAGGTGGGGACGCTGAGCACCACGTGGACGCCGGCGAGTGTGGTCCCGTACTACCTCGACGATTCCACGCCGCCGACGGCGCAGTGCACCGGTGACGCAACGGCCTACGGTTCGAGTGGCGTGTTCATCAACAGCAACTTGCCCTCCACAGACCCGGCGTTTGGTGCGCCCGATCGGCTCTCGAGCACGCGCACGATGTACTTCGAGGCTCCGGGTGGTACGGCGGCCGACGCGATCGCCCGCCGAGACCAAGTGGTGTCCCCACTCACGACCTCGGTGACTTTGGCCCCCTAACCCAGCCCAAACCCCGCTTCCTTTCACGTCCGCTGGCCCCCGGGCCACCGATGCGGTGGCCCCGGGGCCAGTGAACGGCCCGGTGGGTCGAGATGGGCGGGGTGGTCACACCCTCGGGATAGGGTATCCCGATGACTCGAACACGCGTTCGCATCACGACGATCTTCGCCTGTACGGAATGCGGCGCGCAGGCGCCGAAGTGGTTGGGGCGGTGCCAGGAGTGCGGGGCGTGGTCGAGCCTGGTCGAGGAACGACCGGTGGCGGCGGATCGCGGGAGTGCGGGGGAGGCGGCGGCCGTCGTGCCCCTCGTCGACGTCGATCCGATCACCGCGATCGGTCGGTCCACCGGGGTGCCGGAACTCGATCGGGTCCTCGGGGGCGGATTGGTCCAGGGTTCGGCCACGCTGCTCGGCGGCGAGCCGGGCATCGGGAAGAGCACGCTGCTCCTCCAAGCGCTCGGTCGGATGGCGGCCGCGGGCGCGAGCTGTCTGCTGGTGTGCGGCGAGGAATCCAAGGAGCAGGTCCGGCTGCGGGCCGAGCGACTCCAGACGTTGGACCGCAACCTGCTGATCGTCACCGAGACGTCGTTGCCGGCGATCCTCGATCGCATCATCGAGACCCGCCCGGACGTCGTGGCGGTGGACTCGATCCAGACCGTGTTCGATCCTGAGGTCGGTGGTGCGCCCGGCTCGGTCGGACAAGTCCGGGAATGCGCGCACCGGCTGGTGCGGGTGGCGAAGGAACGGTCGATGGCCACGGTGCTCGTCGGTCATGTGACCAAGGACGGCTCGCTCGCCGGCCCGCGCGCGTTGGAGCACGTGGTGGACACGGTGCTCGCGTTCGAAGGCGATCGGCATCATTCGCTGCGCATGCTGCACGCGCTCAAGCATCGATTCGGGACCACGAACGAGCTCGGCGTGTTCGAGATGAACGAAACCGGAATGAGCGAGGTCGAGGACCCGTCGTCGCTGTTCCTCGCGGACCGCCGCCCGGGGCTCCCGGGATCAGTGGTCACGGCCACGATGGAAGGCGTGCGACCACTCCTCGTCGAGGTGCAGGCACTGGTCGCGTCCACCGCCGCCCCCTCGGCGCGGCGCTCGGCGCGCGGGCTCGACAGTGCGCGTCTCGATCTGATTCTCGCGGTGCTCCAATCCCGCGCCGGTTGCCCGCTCGGAAATGTCGACGTCTATGCCAGTGTCGCCGGCGGCCTGAAGGTCCACGACCCGGGCGCCGATCTCGCGGTCGCACTGGCCGTGACGAGCGCACTCACCGGGGTGGCGCTGCCCGAAGGACTCGTCGCCGTCGGCGAACTCGGGCTCGGCGGTGAACTCCGTCAGGCCGGCCAGACCGTCCGGCGTTTGGAGGAGGCGGCGCGACTCGGGTTCCGATCCGCGATCGTGCCCACGTCCACTCCGCACGTGGACGGCATCCGATTGCAACGCTCGGAGCACATCGGCGCAGTCCTCGACGCGCTGGCGCTCGGATGACCGCGGTCCGTTCGTCGTATTTGTACGGCCCGGTCCCTCTCCGGACGGCGGCGCATCGCGCGCTCCAGGTCGAGGCGTCGCCCGCCGATATCGGGGCTCCAGCCCTGTTGTCGTGCGCGCCGCCGCTGGTATCCTGCGTCCCGATTCCTCGGACTCCTGGGCGGGCCGGGACCGAAACCCGGCCTGCGCATTCCGAAACAAAGGATCATCACGTGCCCCCAGCGTCTCGCTCGGAAGCAATGCTCTCGGCATTGCGGCTCGTCGCGCCCGGCCGTCCGTTGCGTGAGGGACTGGATCGGATCTTGCAGGCGAAGATGGGCGCGCTCATCGTGATCGGCGACGGTCCCGAGGTGTTGTCCTTGTGTTCCGGCGGGTTCCTGTTGGACGCCGAGTTCACGCCCCAGCGGCTCTCCGAGTTGGCGAAGATGGACGGCGCGATGATCCTCTCGGCGGACTGCACCCGGATCGCGCGCGCAAACGTTCACCTGGTCCCGGATCCCGGGATCCAAACGAGCGAGACCGGCACGCGTCACCGCACCGCGGAACGGGTCGCCAAACAAATTGACGCGCCCGTGATCTCGGTGTCGGAGGAGCTGTCGCTCGTCGCGGTGCATCGTCGGGGTCAGAAGCGCACGCTCGAACCCGTCGGCCGAGTGCTCACGCGTGCGGATCAGGCACTCCAGATCCTCGAGCGGTACAAAGCGCGCCTTGATGCGGTCAGCGGATCGTTGTCGGCCCTCGAGATCGAGGATCTCGTGACCGTGCGGGACGTGGCCACCGCGCTCCAACGGGCGGAGATGGTGCGACGCATCGCCGAGGAGATCGAGGAGTACGTCATCGAGCTCGGTGCCGAAGGGCGCCTGATCCTGCTCCAGCTCGAGGAGCTGATGGGCGGAGTGGAAGAGGACCGTCGACACTTCGCCAAGGACTACTTCGTCGAGACCGACGGTGCCGACGTGCACCTCGTGCTCGGAGTCTTGGCTCGGCTCGACACCGAAACCTTGCTCGACGTGCGAGAAGTTGCCGAGGTTCTCGGTCTCCCGCGTGACACCGGTCTCGACACCGCCGTCCAGGCCCGCGGATACCGCCTGCTGCACCGCATTCCCCGGTTGCCCGAGATCGTGGCCGACAACGTGGTCGATCGCTTCGGTCTGCTGCACAAGATCCTGCGCGCCAGCGTGCCGGATCTCGTCGAGGTGGAGGGCGTCGGTGAAGCACGCGCCCGTTCGATCAAGGACGGTCTGGCGCGGCTCGCGGAGTCGTCGATCCTCGAGCGTTACGTCTGAGGGGCGCCGCGATCAGTCCTGGAGGTCTGCGGTCGGGAACGCGTAGCGACTGACGTGGGACAGAAACTGCGGCGCGTCGCCGGTCCAGGCGAACGCCGTTACCTGTTCCATCGAGCGGCGGCCTGCGCAGGCCCGAAGGATCTCGAAGGGCTCGGCGGTCACGGTGGCCACAACTTCGTCGTGACCGATGACGCGCCGCTCGGGAGAAGTCACGATCTCCAGCGCGCCGAGCTGAAGCTCGTCGACGGCTTCCTCGAACGAGTCCAGATACCAGTCGAGCGAGACCCACATCGCCAGTGACTCGCGCTCGACCGCTCGCTGCGTAGCGGCGCAGACGTCGACGAAGTGGATGAACAGGTCGCCGACGAAGTGGTTGCCAACTTGGTAGCCGAACAGCCGAAGTCCGTCTTCGAACGCGGGTGCCTCACGGTCCCACATGCTGATGACGTCGTCGATGGGCGATCCTCGACGGCGCTCCACTTGGGCGCGGGTGAAGGCGTCGGGGTCACCGGGGCCGAAGTTCCCTGCGTTGAGGTCTTCGGTGAGCCCGGCCACGTGGGCGAGCACATCCCGCACGCGCCAGTCCGGCGTGGCCGGCACGCAGGCTTCGAGCGCTTCGGTATCGAGGCTGCGGAGCAGCGCGATGAACTGCGTGCGGATGGATTCGTACAACGAACCGCAGTCGACGCCGACGGATCGGGCCTGGTAGCCGCGCATAGGAACGGTTTACCAGCTGGCCGCAACTACGGTGCGCGGATGGCTGCATTGCGCGAAGGACCCTTCGAAGTCGAGACCGAGTCGATCGTGCTACGTGGCGTGGACGGCGACCCGGTGCCCGCGTTCCACGCGCGCCCCGACGGCATGCCGCGCCGCGGTGTGGTCGTGCATCCCGACATCGGTGGGCTGCGTCCCCTCTTCGATGACATGTGTCGCCGGCTCGCGACCCACGGGGCGGCGGTGATCTGTCCGGAGCCCTTCGCACGGGCACAGACGGCCGGCGTGGACCTCGGTGATCTCGATCGGCGGATGGCCTACGTCGCGAAGCTCGACGACGAACAGCAGCTCGGTGATCTCGAACGTGCGGCCGACTCCCTTGTCATCAACGACGACGTGAGCGATGTCGCGGTCCTGGGCTTCTGCATGGGCGGGATGTACGCGCTCAAGGCCGCGGCCACGGATCGCTTCGATCGCGCGGTTGCGTTCTACGGGATGATCACCGTGCCGGAGGGTTGGCGCCACGCCGAACTCGCCGAGCCGCTCGCCACGGCGCCACACGTTGCGCCGACCCTGGCCGTCTTCGGGGGCGCAGACCCGTTCACACCTGCAGCCGATGTCGAGGCGTTGCGTTCGGCTTGGAGCGGTCGTGACGATTGCGAGATCGTCATCTACGACGGCGCAGAACATGGATTCGTCCACGACCCGGATCGCCCCGGGCACCGAAGCGATGACGCCGCTGATGCCTGGACCCGAGTACTCGGCTTCCTCGGCCTGACGTAACCGGTCCTGACGCCGAACCCACCGTCCGCGCTTGTCGCCTGCGACACCTCGGCGACGGTTCAGACACCAATCGCCGGGAAAGCTAGGGGTTGGCGCGCAGATCGAGTTGTTCGCGATCGAGGATCCGATACCGACTGCGGCCGGTGGATTGGATCCAACCCAAGCGGACGAACATCGCGATGGCCTTGTTTACCCGCTCACGAGACGCGCCGACCAAGCCCGCGAGATCTTCTTGGGTCATCGGCAGCTGAAAGTCGTTCGCGTCGCCCGCGAGTTCGAGCAGACGCTTCGCAGTGCGCGCCGGCACATCGAGGAAGACCGCATCGGCGAGGGCTTCGTCGGTGGCGCGTATGCGCTGCGCGAGCAATCGCACGATTGCCCACAGCACCTCTGGCTGTTCTTCGATGGCGGCGCGCACGTCGTCGAATGCGACCTCGAGCAGTGAGGTGTCGATGAGCGCCCGTGCCTCGGCCGATCGAGGGCCACCGTCGAACAGCCCCATCTCTCCGAACAGTCCGCCGTTCTCGAGGATCGCAACCATCGACTCGCGCCCGTCCGTCGAGCGGGTGGAAATGGCGATCCGACCGTCCATGACCACGTAGAGGTCGGAGGACTCGTTGCCTTGGGAGAAGAGGAGTTCACCCTTGGCGAGATCGCGTGCCCGCGCCTGATTCCGGAGCCGCTCGACCATTGCTTCCGGGAGCGACGCGAAGAGCTCGGTGGAGTTGAGCAAACGGCGGTCCGACACGGCCTCACACTTACCACGGATGCGCTCCTCGGCGCCGACTCCGGTAGCATGCCGGGCTCTGCTGCGCCCCTGTTGGAGGAGTTCTTCCCCCCATGCCGTTCAAAGTCGGTGACAAAGTCGTCTACCCCCATCACGGTGCGGCGACGATCGAGAAGCGGGAACGGCGGGAGGCCTTCGGCAAGAAGCAGGACTATCTGATCCTGCGCTTGGCCTACGGCGATCTCACGTTGATGGTTCCTGCTGAAGGCGCCGACGAGATCGGCCTGCGTGACGTCATCAACGACGAAGAGGTCGAAGAGGTCTTCGCCGTGTTGCGCAAGCGTGAGGCGCGCATGCCGACCAACTGGTCGCGGCGGTTCAAGAACCACGTCGAGAAGCTGAAGAGTGGCGATATCTACCAAGTCGCCGAGGTCGTGCGAAACCTCACGATCCGCGAGAAGGACAAGGGCCTTTCCGCGGGTGAGAAGCGGATGCTGGCCCGAGCGCGTCAGATCCTGGTGTCGGAGTTGACGTTCGCACTGAACGTGGACGAGGAGACCGCCGAGGACAAGCTCGACGAGGTCTTGGGGAAAGAGCCGAACGTCGGGCGGCGCAGTTCGATCGACTTCGACGACGACGGCGCGCTCACGAAGCCACCCCCGCCGTACACGCCGCCGAAGCCGCGCAAGGCGGCGGCGAAGCCGGCCGAAAAGTCCACGAAGGCGCAGCCGGCCAAGGCCGTCAAAGCAGCGAAACCGGCCAAGGCGGCCAAAGCTCCGGCGAAGGCCGCCAAGGCCGCCAAGGCGCCGACCAAAGCTCCCGCCAGGGCCGCCAAGGCGCCGGTCAAAGTTGCGAAGGCCACCAAGGCGAAGTAGCGCCTCACGAACTGGGTCGATCCGACCAAGTGGGTCAAGGTGGAAGGGTCCGCCGCCGATCCAGGGGTCGGAGGATCATCGTGTTCGTGGAAATCGTGCGTCTGTTCACCGTGGTCCTCGGGACCGCGGTCGGATTCATGCTGGGCCGTGACGTCAGCGCGTCTCATACCGTCGCAGCTTCGTTCGGCATGGTGGGGTGCCTGGCCGGCTACCTCATCGGCGGTTTGCTCGGCCGGCTCTTGGATCGCGCCGTCGATGTGGCCGAGCGGTCCGCGGACCGAGTGCCGATCCCGCAGCTCCTGTGTGGAATCTTCGGGGGCGCAGCTGGCGGCATCGTCGGCCTCGCCGCCGCGGTGCCACTTGCAGTGTTCGTGCGACCCGAGATCGGATTGCCGACGGCCGGGATCGCGCTCTGGCTCTGCCTGTATCTCGGGTATCGCGTCGCGTCGGGCCGGGCCGAGGACCTCTTCGCCGCCGCCGGTTTGTCCACGCGTCCGCTCGTGCACGCGCAAGCATTCGACGACACGAATGGTTTTCTCGTCGACTCCTCGGCGGTGATGGACACCCAGCTCCTGCCGTTGTGTCGGTCCGGACTGTTCCGCGACGACCTGATGGTGCCGCGCTTCGTCCTCGACGAGCTGCAGGGCATGGCCGATGCCGGTGACGAGCGCGGCCGACGCGCGTTGCGCGGCCTCGAAACGCTCGACGTGCTCCGGCGCGAGGCTCACAATCGCGTCTACGTACTCGACGACGAAGTTCCCGAAGTCGCGGAGGTCGACGCGAAGCTCGTCGTGCTCGCTCGACGGTCTCATCTGCGGTTGTTGACCAACGACGTGAACTTGGCGCGCGTCGCCGAAGTCCAGGGCGTCGTCACCGTGATCCCTCGCCGCCTCGCCGCCGATCTGGCTCCGGCGGTGCTCGCGGGCGAGACGATTCAGGTCGCCTTGACGCGCGCCGGTCGTCACGAAGGCCAGGGAGTGGGTTTCCTCGAGGATGGCTCGATGGTGGTGGTCAACGGTGGGGTGGACCTGGTGGACGCGGGCCGGATGCCATTCACGGTGTCGTCGGTGGTGCCGACGAGCGCCGGCCGCATCGTCTTCGCTCGGCTTGACGACGCTCGGGAACCGGTAGTCCCGGAGAAGATCGGGATTCGCAGATAACCGGCCGGCCCGACGGCATGGACCATCATGAGGCCGTGTCGATCTGGACCATCGTCGTTGCGGCGGGGAGTGGTGAACGCTTCGGCGCGCCCAAACAGGTCATGCAGTTGGGTGATGCCCGCGTGGTGGACCATGCCGTGGCGGCCGCGGTCTCGGTGAGCGACGGTGTGGTGGTGGTGGTGCCCGCCGGCGCAACGTGGACGGTTACGGGCGCGACGGTGGTCGACGGCGGGGTGACCCGGTCCGCATCGGTGCGAGCGGGGATCGCGGCGGTCCCGGCCGGGGCCGAGATCCTGCTCGTCCACGATGCGGCGCGACCCCTGGCGACCCGGGCAGTGTTCGATCGCGTCATCGCGGCGGTTCGCGCCGGTGCCGACGGTGCGGTTCCCGGGATCACGATGGGCGATACGGTCAAACGCGTGCAGGACGATGTGGTGGTCGAGACCATTCCGCGCGACGCCTTGGTGCGGGCGCAGACTCCGCAAGCCTTCCGCGCGTCGACGTTGCGCGCCGCCCACGCGACGGACGCAGAGGGAACTGACGACGCGGCGGTCGTCGAAGCCGTCGGGGGAGTGGTGGTGGTCGTGGCCGGCGAACCCGAGAATTTCAAGATCACCGAACCGGCCGATCTGGTGCGTGCGGAGACGATCCTTGCGGCGCGAGCGGCCGACCGGGCGGTTGCGCCGTGATCCGTGTCGGCATGGGGTATGACGTCCATCCGTTCGGAACCGACGGCTCGCTGGTCATCGGTGGCATCACGATCGCGGACGCGCCGAGCTTGGTCGGTCACTCCGACGCCGATGTCGTGGCCCACGCGGTCGCGGACTCGATGCTCGGGCCGGCCGGACTCCCTGATCTGGGCGAGCTGTTTCCCGCGTCGGATCCTGCGTACGCGGGTGCGTCGTCGATCGGTCTGCTCGCCGACGTGGCCGCGCGCGTGGCCGGCGCCGGCTGGTGGGTGGGGAATGTCGATGTGGTGATCGCGGCGGAACGGCCCCGGCTCGGTCCGCACGTGGCGGCGATGGTGGTGAACGTCGCCGCGGCGCTCGACCCGGCACGGGAATCGGGCGGCCCGCCGGTGCACGTGGCCGTCCGCCCCAAGCGCGGCGAAGCCCTCGGCTTCGTGGGGAGAGGCGAGGGAATTGCGGCGTGGGCGGTTGCACTTTTGGAACGCGCCTGATCTTCGACTCCGAGCCGGGGCCGGAACGGCCCGGCGACGCAGTCGAATCCCCAACCAACGCGCAGTTCGCAAGCTAGGGCTTGCGCAACTGGTGCGAGAAGAGTGGGGGAGAGCGGAAGGGTGGTCGCCTAGCCTCGATGCGTGGTCCGAATCTTCGACACCTTGGCGAAACGCGACGTCGAGCTGACCACGCGCGTGGACGGTCAGGTTTCGATTTACGTGTGCGGACCGACGGTCTATGACGTCCCGCATGTCGGCCATGGCCGCACCGCAGTGGTGTACGACGTCATCCGCCGCTACCTCGAGTGGCGCGGCAACACCGTCACCTTCGTCGGCAACGTCACCAACGTCGATGACAGGATCATCGCCCGGGCCGCGGCCGAGGGGACGAGCGAGACCGAGCTGGCCGATCGGTACGAGGCCGCCTACTGGGCCGAGTTGGACCGACTCAACGTCCGCCGGCCCGACCGCGTCCCGCGCGCCACGGAGTTCGTGGAACCGATGGTCGATCTGATCCGCGAACTCGTCGACGGTGGTTGCGCGTACGTGATCGAGGGCGAAGGGGTCTACTTCTTGGTCAGCGCCTATCAGGGCTACGGCGATCTCTCGGGCCGGCGACTCGAGGATCTGCTCGACGGCGCGGGATCGCGCGTCGAGGTGGATGAACGCAAGCGCAGCCCAGTGGACTTTGCGCTGTGGAAGGCGGCGAAGCCCGGGGAGCCGGACTGGGATTCTCCGTGGGGGCGGGGTCGGCCGGGCTGGCACATCGAATGCTCGGCGATGTCGCTCGCGCTCCTTGGCGAGGGCTTTGACCTGCACGGCGGCGGCGACGATCTCGTGTTTCCGCACCACGAGAACGAGCGGGCGCAGGCGGAGGCTGCTGGCCATCCCTTCGCCCGGCACTGGATCCACTCGGGCATGGTCATGGTGGGCGGAGAGAAGATGGCGAAGTCCCTCGGGAACTTCACCACGCTGGCCGATGCCATCGACACCTACGGTCCCCGGGCGTTCCGCCTCGCAGTACTCCAAGTCCACTACCGCAGCCAGATGGAACTCACGGCGAGCGAGCTGGGCGCGGCCGCCGAAGGACTGGCGCGCATCGACAACCTGGCGCGCCGCACCGAACGCGAGGGCGATCCGGACGCGCCGGCCGCCGCCGCAATTATCGCGGCCTTCGAGACTGCGATGGATCAGGACTTCGGGACCCCGGCCGCCATCGCCGCCGTGTTCGACGCGGTGAAGCAGGCGAACTCCGCATTCGATGCCGGTGAGTTCGCAGCCGCGTCGGAGTTCGCGGCGGCCGTACCGGCGGTGCTCGACAGCTTGGGGTTTCCGCTTGCGGAGATGGTCGACGAGGCCGAGCGCACCGAGATCGACGCGTTGATCCAGGCGCGCAACGACGCGCGCGCGGCGAAGGACTTCGCTCGGGCCGATGCCATCCGTGACGAACTCGATGCACGCGGCATCACGATCCAGGACTCTGCCGCGGGCACCCTTTGGCACCGATGAGCAAGCGGCCCGATCGACGCGGCGCGGATCGCGGTGGCGCGGATCGTGGTGGCGCGGATCGTGGTGGCGCGGAGCGCGGGCCAGCCCGGTCGTACGAGCAGGCGGCCGGGGAGCAGGTCGAAGGATTTCATGCCGTGCGCGAACTGCTGCGGGCGCGCCGGCGCAACGTGCGCGAGGTCTGGGTGGTGGAGCGGTCGTCCGGCGCGGCCGAGATCGAGGAGCTGGCCCAGAGCATCGGGATACGCGTGCGGCGGGTGGGCGCACCGCGCTTGGAGGAGATCGCCCGCACCGACGCACCCCAGGGTGTCGTCGCTCGCGCCCAGCCGATCACCCCCTCGAATGTGGACGAGTTACTCCGTGATCCGGCGGCGTTCATCGTCGCGCTCGACGGCGTGACCGATCCCGGCAACCTCGGAGCGGTGTTGCGCACCGCCGAGACGGCCGGTGTGACCGGAGTGGTGATCCCGAAGCACCGGGCTGCGGGGCTCGGCCCCACCGTGTTGAAGGCGGCCGCCGGTGCGGTCGAGTACCTACCGATCGCGTTCGTTGCCGGGATACCGGCCTTCCTCGATCAGGCGCGTCGGGCGGCGGTGTGGACCGTGGGGCTCGCGGCCGACGGCAGTACCCCGGTGACCGAGATCACGGTCGCCGACGGTCCGGTGGTGCTGGTGTTGGGATCCGAAGGTTCGGGGCTGGCGCGGCTCACACGGGATCGATGTGATGTGGTGGCATCGATCCCGTTGCACGGTCGGTTGGAGAGCCTGAACGTCTCGGCGGCCGCCGCGGTGGCGCTTCACGCAGTGGCGGAGCGTCGCCATCAGGGTGACGCGTTCTCGTCCAGGTAATCTCGCCGGCCCTGCCGGGGTAGCTCAGTTGGTAGAGCAGCGGTCTTGTAAACCGCAGGTCGTCGGTTCGATCCCGACCTCCGGCTCTCGATTCCGGTCGCGGGGCTCCCCGATTCGTCGGCGGCGAGCCGATAGGGTCGAGACGTCAGGATCGCACTTCCCGGGACGCGACGATCGAGAGCGGATCGCGCCGAACGGACCGGTACCTCGAGGCAGCAATTGATGAACGATCCGAACGATCAGCCGGAACCAGGATCTCGCTCGCAGCGCAGCGCGCAACGAGGCCGCGCCGCCAGTTTCTCGGCGGCGCGTGGCGCGGCGTTGATCGCGGTGGCCATCATCCTCGGGGTGGTCCTGCTCAACGCGATCGACGACGGGAACAACGGACCCGTTGGTGACGGCGGCGCGACCCCGTCCACCACGGCGGCCGCGGATCCCAACTCGACCACGACCACGGTCGCGAACCCGGCGACCGCCCCGACCACGAAGCCGGTGCCGATCCCGCCGGCGCAGGTGACCGTGATCGTCCTGAACGCGTCGGGTCGAGACGGCGTGGCGTCGACCTTGACCAACACATTGAAGGCCAAGGGGTACCGGACGTTGGCGGCGAACAACGCCTCACCGCGCAGCGGAACCGTGGTCAACGTGAAGGCGGGCAAGACCGCCCCGTGCACCACAATGGCGACACTCATTCCCGGTGCCAAGGTGCAACCGATGCCGTCACCGCCGCCCATCGCAACGGACGCGGACTGCATCGTGGTCATCGGCGCCTGATCCCGCGCGGACCGGAGTTGGCGTGATGGTCGATCCGTTCGATCGGTTCGGCCCGTTCATCGAACGTCCGGAACGCGGCGCGATTCTCACCGACTTCGACGGTTCGCTCGCCGCGATCGTCGATCACCCCGACGACGCGAGGCCCCTTGCCGGCGTGGTCGATGTACTCCGCGTGCTCGTGGGTGCGTTCGGCCGGGTGGCGATCGTGAGTGGCCGGCCGGTGGCATTCCTTCGCGCCGCGTTGCCGATCCCCGGTCTCGAACTCGTCGGTCAGTACGGACTCGAACGCGCGGTGGGCGATGCGGTCGTCGTCGACGAGCGCGCGGCCGCGTACGCCGACGCGATCAAGCGCGTGGCCGATTCCGCCGTGGCTGAACTCCCGGGTGTCTTCGTGGAGCGGAAGGGAACGGTGGCGGTCACGTTGCACTGGCGCACCCACGCCGAACTGGGAGCGGCGGCCGAGCGCTGGGCGCACCGGACGGCCGCGGCGCACGGGCTGAGCGAGTACCCCACCAAGATGGCCGTGGAGCTCCGACCGCCGGTGGCGGTGGACAAGGGCACCGCCGTCACCAACCTGTGCGCGGGCATGGACGCCGCCCTGTTCGCCGGCGATGACCACGGCGACCTGAGCGGGTTCGCGGCGCTTCATCACCTGCATCAGAAGGGCGGCCTGGAGCACGCGGTGCGAATCGGGGTCCGATCCGCGGAGGAGCCGCCCGAACTGGTGGCCGCCGCGGACGTGCTCGTTGCGGGACCGGAGGGTTTGCTTGCGCTCTTCGCCCGCGTGGCCGACGCGGTCAGCGGGCGCGGCTGACGAGTTCTTCGAGCCAGGCCTCCGCAGTCCGGGCGCGCGCCGCGGCGCGCAGCCCGGCGGCTCGCTCGGCGCGTTCGGCGGGCGCCATCGCCAACGCGCGGTGCAGCGCGTCGGCGGTCTGGCGGACATCGAACGGTTGCACCTCGAGGCAGTGGTCGCGCATCACGTCGAACGCGCCGGCCGCTCGGGACAGGCAGAGCACGGCATCGCGCTCGTTGAGCATCGGGCCTTCCATCGCCACGAGGTTCAAGCCGTCGCGGATCGGGTTCACGAGGATCACGTCGGCGCGTTCCAACGCGGCAACGGAACGCGGGAAGTCGTCGCGCAGGTCGACGACAATCGGTTCCCAATCTGAGGTTTCCCACCGGCGGTTGACCGCGGCGGCCGCGGCCTCGACCTCGGCGCGGTACTCGCGGTATTCGGCGAGCGACTCGCGCGACGGGTTGAGCATCGCGACGAAGGTGACGTGCGAACACCATTCCGGATGGGTGCTGAGCAGCTCGTCGAACGCGCGGAATCCACGGGTGATGTTCTTCGAGAGTTCGATGCGATCGGCGCGGACGATGCAGCGCCGATCTCCCACTCGGGTGGCGAGCGCGCGAGCCGCGTCCTGGGCGGCCGGAGTGATGGCGGCGGCGGCGAGGTCGGCGGGGTCGGGACCGAAGGAAGCGCTGAACGTGTGCGTGGCGTCCTGACCGAGAACGTCCCGGACACACCGACGGAACGCCTCGGCCCACCGCTCGGAATGGAATCCGGCGGCGGTCCCGGCGAGCGACGTGCACAACTCATTCGCAATCTCGTCCGGAAGCGCGCGGAACTCCATCGGACCACAGAACGGAGTGTGGGTGAAGTGCGAGATCGTCAGGTCGGGCCGGAGTTGGCGCAGCATCGCCGGGACGAGCATGAGTTGGAGGTCCTGGACCAGCACCGCGTCGTTGCGTTCGGCGTGCGCGGCGACGGCCTCGGCGAACGCGAGATTGATCGCTCGGTATGCGTCCCATGCGCCCCACAGCGCGCGATCGAAGTTCGGTTCGCGCGAGAGGTCGAACAAGCCGTGGAGACAGAACCAGAGGATGCGGTTCGACATCACGTCGTAGTGCAGGCGGTGTACCTCGGGGTCGAGCGCGAGGAGTTGCACGTTGAGTCCGGGGGTGGAGATCGCGCCCGCTGCGACGGCGGCGCGATCGTCGTCACCGATGGCGGCGGCGATCCAATGCGCGTCGGGCCGATCGGTGAGGAGCGGGGCCAACGCGCTCACCACCCCACCGGCGCCGCGGCGTTGGGTGAACTGGCCGTCCGGTTCTCGCCGGAAGCTGACGGGGCCCCGGTGCGAGACGACGATCATCGGGCCATCTCAGCCGGCGAGCTGGTTGAACAAGGTGAGCCAGTCCTCCAGTTCGCGGGTCGAGAGGAAGTTCGCCCGCACGTGCTCCTTGCCGGACTCGCCCATCGCAGTGGCGCGCGCAGGATCCTTCAGCAGGTCGATGGAGTGCTGGGCACACTGCTCCACGGTGTCGACGAGGTACCCGTTCTCGCCGTCGTGGATCTGCAAGGTGATGCCGCCGGCCCGCCCGCCGATGACGGGACGACCCTTCCAGAGTCCCTCGCTGACCGTGAGCCCGAAGCCCTCACGGAGAGACTTCTGGATCACGACGTCTGCGGCGCGCTGGAACGCGTTGATCTGGACGTTGCCGACCTGCTGGATGTTGGAGAGCAGGTGGATGTCGCGGTCGCCTTCGCGTGTCGCGTCGACCTCTTCCCAGACCTGGAACCCCTCGGGGTCGTCGGTCGCCATCGAACCGGCGAGCACGAGCTGGACGTCGGGAATCTCCTGCTTCACGATGCGATAGGCCTCGATCACACCGATCGGGTCCTTCCACGGGTCGTACCGACTCACCTGGCACAACAGCGGGCGGTCAGGGTCGATGCCGTACTGCTTCACGATCTCGCGCATGAACGGCTCGGGCAGATCGAGGTTCTTCACCGAGAGCGGATCGATGCACGGGGGTGCCTTCACGATCCGGTCCATCTTCAGTGACGACGGGACGAACTCCGGCATGGTCCAGACCGACGCGTCGTGCTGTTCCACGTAGGGGCGGAAGAACTCCCACACCTCGGGGTTCGCCGCGGTGAGATCGATATGGCAACGCCAGATCCACTTCGTATTCGGACCGTTCACACTCGACGCGCCGGCGAGGGCCAGGATCGCGGCCGGTTGGGGATCGTGGATGACGACGTAGTCGAACTCGCCTTCCATCAACAACGCGTTGTCGAGGACCTTCTCGAGGTAGACGCGCTGCATGTCGGCGGTCCACTCGATGGCGGCGCCCTGGAGCGCATTGTGGACGTTCTTCGTAATTGCGAAGAACTCGTCGCTGCCGTGGATGACCTGCCACTCGGCCTCGATGCCAAGGTCTCGGAGCAGCGGAACGTGGGTCGCGAGGAGCTCGGCGACGCCGCCGCCGTAGGCCGTTGCGTTGACGTGCAGGATGCGCGCGCCGCGGAGCGGTTCGGCCGCCGCCCGGATGCGCTCGATCGTTTCCTCACCGGCGACTTCGTTGTAGTCGGCAAGAGTCTTTTCCAGCAGGGGAACGCGTTCGAGCACGAGAATCCTCACGGGGGACGGGGGCTGGGCCAATCTACTGGCCATGATCGGCTCGGCAGTCGCTTGTCCTGACAAGTTTCGCGGCACATTGTCTGCAGCCGAGGCGGCGGCGGCGATCGCGCGCGGGCTGCGTTCGGCGGGGGTCGAGACGGTCGTGGAGCTGCCGCTGGCCGACGGTGGTGAGGGAACCCTCGAGGTGATCCGGGCCGGGCGCGGCGGCGCGCTCCGGACCGCCACCGTCACCGGTCCGCTCGGCGAACCGGTGGAGGCCGAATGGGCGATGCTCGGGAACGGGACCGCCATCATCGAGATGGCGAGAGCGAGCGGACGCGCGTTGGTGAATGCGCAACGGCGCGACCCGCTTGCCGCCAGCACGCGCGGGACGGGCGAGCTGATCGCGATCGCCATTCGCGCGGGCGCGCAGCGGGTGATCGTCGGCGTCGGGGGGAGTGCCACCACCGACGGCGGGCTCGCCGCAGTCCAGGCACTCGACTGGTCCCTCGGCCCGGTGCCGGTGGTCGTCGCCTGTGATGTGCGGACTCGGTTCCTCGACGCTGCGACCGTGTTCGGTCCGCAAAAGGGCGCGTCACCCGCGCAGGTGGCGCTGTTGTCGCGCCGGCTCGAACAGGTGGCCGGGGTGTATCGCGATCGCTTCGGTGTGGACGTCACCGACGCGGCGGGCGGCGGCGCGGCCGGCGGCCTCGCCGGTGGATTGCTCGCCATGGGCGCCACCATCGAGCCGGGCTTCGACGCGGTGGCCGAGGTCGTGGGACTCGAAGCGGTGTTGGAATCCGTGGACCTCGTCATCACCGGCGAGGGGAAGCTGGACCGAACGAGCTTTCACGGCAAAGTGGTGGGCGGGGTGCTCGAACTCGCGGACGCGATCGGCGTTTCGCACCGTGGCGTGATCGCCGGTCAGATCGCCGACGACGCGCGTGACGAACTCGCCGTCATACCCGACGTGACTGCGCTCGCACTCACCGACCGGGTCTGGCACGCGGGGGAGGCGTTTGCGCGAGCGGCGCTCCTCGTGGAGGAATCCGCCGTCGAGATCGCCCGCGGCGCCGGCTGACCCCCGACTTCCGTGCACTTTGGGGGGCGGGCGCGCCCCCAAGGGCCCGCAAGTCAGAGGGGGAAGCCGACGCGAGGTCCCGC
>JANPMG010000108.1:0-24302 GCA_031422675.1 Acidimicrobiia bacterium
AACCAAAGTAACCAAGCATGACGACGAAGCCCGCCATCACCTTCAGCATCATGTGACCCGCCATCATGTTGGCGAAGAGCCGTACTGCGAGGGAGAAGGGCCGCACCACGATGATCTGAACGAGTTCGATCGGCGTCACGAGCAGGTACAGCGCCTTCGGCACCCCGGCCGGGAAGAGGTGGCCGGTGAGGTACTTGATCCCGTTGTGCTTGAAGCCGAGGAACCAGTACAGGACGTAGACCATCAGCGCGAGGAACAGCGGGATCGCGAACCTCGACGTCGGCGGGAACTGAATCCCGGGGATGATCTCCCAGAAGTTGAGGAACAGGATGAAGAGGAACAACGACCCGAGGAACGGCGTGAAGCGCGTGGCGTCGTTGCCGATGACGTCCCGGGTGATGCCCCGGTCGACGAAGTCGTAGGTCATCTCGATCGCGTTCTGCAATCGCCCCGGGACGAGCTTCATCCGGCGCGACCCGCCGATGAAGATCACGAGGATCATCGCCGTCGACATCATCACCAACAGCGAGACCTTGTTGAACGCGAAGGGCGTGTCCTCGAAGAGGAAGTGCGGCCACCGGAAGAGGTGGTCGATCGGCGGGAATACGAAGGCTGCGAACACGACGAGCGCGCTACTCCTTGTCCTGGTGGGCGTCGCCGACACCGGGCTTCAACCCGGGGGCGGCAAGGGTGAGACTGACAGAACGGGTCTCCCACGCCAGCAGTGCGAGATGGGCGAGGGCAACCGTGAGCACGAGCACCGGAACATCGATGAACGACACCGGCTCGAGCGCCAGGACAATACCCAAGAGCACCGCCAAGCGAACGAAGAAGCCGCCGAAGATAGCGCCGTAGATGGCGCCGACCGACTTCGTGACCGCCCACGAGAGAATCTTCGCCGCGACCAGGAAGTTTGCGGCCACCAACGCGAATCCGACGGTGGCACTCAGCGCCGCATCGACCCCGCGCAGCAACCCGACGGCCAGGACGATGACCGGCGCCACCAACACCGCGCGGCGCGCGAGATGACGAGCGATCCGGCTCTCATGGTCCTCCGGCTCGGTCATCGACGGAGTCATAGGTACGCCAGTCCGAGGTTCCGGCAGCGTCAGTGCGTGCGCCTGGTCCACGGCTTCCCTTCGTCTTGGCGGGCGGTCTGGGCCTGATACCGGTAATAGAACGTCACGAAGCTCCCGATCGCGCCGAACAAGGCCAAGACGACGAGGAAGAGTGGCTCGGTGCCGGCGGACCGGTCGATGAGCCAACCGATGATCCCGAGCACGACGGGGCCGGCCGCAAACTCGATGGCCTTGCTCAGACCGTCGTCGCTGACGCGCACGCTCTGAGCTGCCGCTTTCGGTCGGTCTCGCACCCACACCCCGGTTCGCCCGCACTCCACCCGACGGGGCGGAACTGCGCTTGTGAAGTCCTTCCCAAACTAAACGGGTCGGTGGCGGACTCGCAAGCTGAGCGGTACCTGAAAAATCAGGCCCCGGTTCGGCGCCGTCGCGGGTCGAGTTCGATCACTCGGGCATCCGCTGCACCCGGCTCCGGGGCCGGCACCTTCTGGTTGGCCTCCTCGGCCGCGATGGCCTGGGCTTCTCGCTTCCCGGGGAAGAAGAAGGCATAGAGCAACAGTGCGAGCGCCATGATGCCGATCGGCACCAGGGCGTTCCCTTCGTCGGTGTAGACGGGGACGAGCACCAGGCCTGACAGCAGCGCGGTCCAGAGCCAGAGGATGACGACGGTCCGGCGCGGGCCGTGGCCGAGGCGCATGAGCCGGTGGTGCAGGTGGTCCTTGTCGGCCATCGAGAACGGCTGGCCCCGCATCACCCGGCGCAGGAAGCTGAACGCGGTGTCGATGATCGGGACACCCAGAATCAAGACTGGGATGAGCAGCGGAGCGAAGAAGAAATACGTCGTCCCGCTGTACTGATAATCGGCCCGGCCGCCAACGGTGATCGTGGTCGTGGCGAGCAACAACCCGAGGAACAACGCACCGGCGTCGCCCATGAAGATCCGGGCCGGGTTGAAGTTCCACGGCAGGAATCCGAGACACACGCCGACGGCGATCACCGCGATCAGCGGGGCCACGTTCGAACCATCGAGCACGCCGCTGTCGAAGAGTCGGTGCGAATACAAGAACAGCGCGGTACCGGCGATGATCACGATGCCCGCCGCGAGCCCGTCGAGCCCGTCGATGAGGTTGATCGCATTGGCGAACACCACGACGGTGATGACCGTGACGAGCGGTGCGAAGTCGGTGGACAGGACGATGACGTCCGCGCCGGCGAACGGCACCTGGAAGAACAACATCGAGACGCCGAAGAGCGACAGCAGGCTGCCGGCCAGCACCATGCCGGCGATCTTGGCGGGCGGCGAGACGTCACGCAGGTCGTCGAGCGCCCCCACCGCGAACATCACGCCCGCGGCGAGGATGATGCCCGCGGGCTCGGACGAGCCGTCGAACATCTCCCGAAACTGTGGGATCTGCGACGCAACGCCCATCGCGGCGAGGAACGCGACGAACATCGCCGCGCCGCCGAGCATCGGCATCGTGGTCGTGTGGACGTCGCGGACACTGGGCACCTTGACCGCACCAACCCGCAGCGCCAGCCGGCGCACGAGCGGCGTCAACCCGAACGCCAGCACGGTGGCCACGGCGAAGACGACCGCGTACCCCCCCACTAAATCTCCGCTCTCGGCCCTGCGGGCCAGGCCGCTCGGGCCCCGGCTCGGGAGCTCGGCGCGGTGAACTCGCGTGGTTCGCGTCCCTCGCCTTCGGTCTCCGCTCTCGGCCCTGCGAGCCAGGCCGCGGAGCGGGAACCGATCATGCGCCCGCGAGTTCCGGGTACGGGACGAACTTCGAGCAGAGTCGGTTCACCTGATCGTGGACCTCGGCCCGCACGGCACCGTCGTCGGGCGCGCGGAGCACCGCACCGATGAGCCCGGCGATCTCGGCCATCTCGGGTTCGGCCATCCCTGCCGTGGTGACCGACGCGGTTCCGAGCCGGAGCCCGCTCGTCACGAACGGCTTCTCGGGGTCGTTCGGGATCGCGTTCTTGTTGCACGTGATCCCGGCCTGGTCGAGTGCCTCCTGGGCCACCTTTCCCGTCACCCCGAACGGTCGGAGGTCCACCAACATCAGATGGTTATCGGTTCCGCCCGAGACGATGCGGAAGCCTTCCGCGGTCAGCCGCTCGGCGAGGGCGCCGGCGTTGGCGACGATCTGGGCCGCGTAGTTCGCGAAGTCGGGTTCGGACGCGAGCTTGAACGCCACCGCCTTCGCCGCGATCACGTGCATCAACGGTCCACCCTGAAGTCCGGGAAACACCGCCTTGTCGATCGCGGCGCCGTACTCCGCCGTACTCAAAATGCAGCCGGCACGCGGCCCGCGCAAGGTCTTGTGCGTGGTGAAGGTGACGACATCCGCGTGGGGGACCGGCGACGGATGGGCGCCACCGGCGATGAGCCCGGCGATGTGGGCCGCATCGACGATCAGCAACGCGCCGACCTCGTCCGCGATCGAACGGAAGGCGGCGAAATCGATGGTGCGCGGATACGCGGTAGCGCCGGCGATGATCGCCTTCGGCCGCGACGACACCGCGAGCTTGCGGATCTCGTCGTAGTCGAGCATCTCGGTGGCATCGTCCACGCCGTAGGCCACGAAGTCGTAGATCTTGCCGCTGAAGTTCACCGGCGAACCGTGCGTGAGGTGACCACCCTGGTCCAGTCGCATCCCCATCACGCGGTCACCGGGATCGAGCAAGGCGAGGAACACGGCCATATTCGCGTTGGCTCCCGAGTGGGGCTGCACGTTCGCGTGTTCGGCGCCGAAGAGCTCGCACGCGCGGCTGCGCGCCAACTCCTCGGCCTCGTCGACCACGAAGTTGCCGCCGTAGTAGCGCTTCCCGGGATACCCCTCGGAGTACTTGTTGGTGAGCACCGTGCCCTGGGCCGCCATCACCGCCGGCGACGTGAAGTTCTCCGAGGCGATCAGCTGGATCGTGGTGTTCTGACGCTCGACCTCGCGACCGATGATTGCGGCGATCTCGGGATCAACGGCGTCGAGGGATTCGGAGCGGGAGTTCAACGACAGAACCTCTCGGAAGAGTCGGGTTGGTTCGGTGAAACCCTACTGGAGCGGGGGTTCTTCCTCGGGTTGAGCACCGGGCTGAGGACCGGGCTGAGGACCCGGCTGAGGATCGGGCTGAGGATCGGGCTGAGCGTCGGCGACGCGGACCGCCGTGCGCCGCAGCACCGACGTGGCGAGGTGGTACAGCTCCTCGAAATACCGCTTCGCCTGCGCGGCGATGACCCCCAGGCTGATGAGCTGGAGCGCGAGCACGAACGTGATCCCGGTGATCAGGAACGTATGGGGTGCCCGGTCGTACGCGTTGCTGATCGCACCTGTGATCCCGGAGCTCCCGAACGGTGACGGGTCGCCGTAGACCTCCGCCACATGCCAGACCACCCACCCGAACGAATAGGCCGCGACCGCAAGCAGGACGAGCCCGGGAAACAGGAAGAACAGCAGCGGTCGGAACAGGAACGACGAGAACAACGACGAGAAGGTGGCCGACGTCAGCCGTCCCTCCACGCTCCTGCGCTTTCCTGCCGTGGACGCGAACGACCAGTCGAGATGCGCGGGAATCTCGACGATCCGTGCGTGCAGGATCCGGGCCTTGTAGATAATCTCGGTATTGATCTCAGAGTCGACGGCGCGCAGATCCAAACTGCGGATGAAGGGTCCGTCATACACCCGCACCATGCCCGTCAGCGTGGTGAGTCCACCACCCGCGGCCGCGCCGAGGAGCCGGTTCGCGTTGCGCGACAACACGCGGCGAACGAACGGGACGGCGGTCGTGGTGCCACCGCGCGCGTACGGTGACGCGATCACGATCCGCGCGCCGGTGTCCTGGGCCGTGTGCAGCATGCGCGTCAGATGGTCGGGCGAATAGCTGAGGTCGCAATCGACGACCGCGACGTACTCCCCCGCGGTCTGTCCGAACGCGTAACGCAACGCCTGACCGAGCCGAAAGTTCACCCGATGCCGAAGCACTCGAACCGCCGGATGATCGACGGCGAAACCCTGCGCCAACGCGGCCGTGGCATCGGTACTGCCGTCGTCGACCACGACGATCTCCCACCGGAAGCGGTCGGTCAGCGTCTCCAGATGTTCCACCAGCCGAGCGAGGGTGTCGAGGATGACCTCCGCCTCGTTGAACGCCGGCACCACCACCGACACCAACGGCAGTGCCCGCCGTTCCGCCGCCGCGCCGCTCACGACGTCACGAATCGCGGGGTTCTGAGGGGGAGGTCCCGGGCGGCAGCGAGCGTGGCGTGGTCACCGACGGACATCACCTCGAACTCGTCCGCGAGCAGGTCCAGATAGCGCGCAACACACACGAGCTTCTTGGTGGCGGGGAGGGTCATGCCCGGAAAGAATCGCAGCTGGGGCACCTCGTCGCCGGACAACACATCGAGCGGGTGCATGAGGATCGACGGTTCCACGTTCATCCGCCGACACAGGGCCAGCGCTATGCGGAAATACGCGATCGAGGCCCGCTCCGAATATGCGGCCAGCATCAGCAGGTAGCTGATGTGGATCGGGAACCGGAACCCGGGCAGCGTGGTCACCGGCAGTTCGAGCATCGTGGCGTCTCCTACCCGGAAGCGATACGGCCGAATCGGGCGGACGCCGTCACTCCACGAGCCGTAGAGGTGCGCCCGTTCGGCCCGCTGACCGGCGTCGAGATCCGCGGTGCGGAAGTACACCGCACGCGCGATCGGACCGATGACCATCGGCAGGGTGGATGCGTCGTAGCGGTAGCCGCGTCGGACCAGCACGCGCAGCGTTGCCTCCGAGAGACTGTACCCAGGACCGCGGAAACCATCGGTGTGCGCGCCGGTGGCGCGTTGGATCGCCGTCTCCGCTCGCGCGAGCTCGTCGTCGAGTTGGGACTCGGAGTAGCGATGGAGCCACGGCTCGTGACGGAACGAGTGGTTCCCGATCTCGTGACCCGCATCGGCCAACACGCGGAAACCGGCCGCGTCGGCGTCGGACTCGCAATCCCGACCGATGACGAAGAAGGTGATGCGCAAATCGCGCGCGCCCAGCAGGTCGATCATGCGTGCGACCATGCGCGGCAGGTACGACGGTGCGCCCTCCCAATCGTGGTCACCTCGGATGTAGAGGTACGACCACAGATTGTCGGCGTCGAGCGACAGACTCGCGATCGGCTTCATTTCCCACTCACGGCCTCAACCTAGATCCCGGTTCCCGGCGGCGATCCGAGGAGTAGCTCGCTCACGCCCCGTTCGGCGAGCCCGACGGTCTCGTTCACGTTGAGCGTGCCGTTCACGATCTGCGCCGAGGACAGCAGCGAGACCCCGGGCACGCCGGTGTCGATGGGCGGCACCGAATCGGAGTAGCCCAGCACCGGAAGCGGGAACACCTCGCGGGCGCGCGCCACCCGGACCGTGAGCACGTCCTCCGGTGTGAGCCGGTGCACCTGCCCCAGCCCGGCGAGGAACTCCGAGGCGATGTCCTCGTCCGAACGCTCGAACCACGGATCGTCGGCCGCCGCGTACCGCGGGAGGTAGACGAGTGCGTGACCACCGATCCACGCGGGCGGAATCAGCGCCGTCATCTCGACGACGGCCGTGAACGGCAGATCATCCATGAGGTAGGTCAGGTAGTACGGCGACAACGGACGGCGCAGGACCACGGACGCACAGATCACCCCTTGGTAGCGCGTGGCGGCCATTGCCGCTCGGGCCGGACCGGGGATCTGGTCACACAGATGCGCCGCCACGCGCGGCGTCGTGGTGATCACCGCATGGTCGAAACGATGAGTCGTCGCACCGATCGTCACCTCCACGCCCCGCTCCGATTCACCCCGCTCCGATTCACCCGCGCTGGCCTCGACCCGCACCACCGGCGCGGCACACTCGATCACCGCGCCGCGCGCCACCAGGTGGGCGGCCAACGCGTCCAACACCCGCGCGTATCCCCCGGGGACCGCGCCGAATCGTTCGTCCCCGATCCCGGCGCGACGCGCCGCGGTGAGGCGCTGGATCGTGGCCCAGATGAACGCAGCATTGGTGTCGCGCCACGAACCGCCGAGCTTGGACTCGAGGAGCGGAACCCAGAATCGGGAGAAGGTGGCCGCCCCGGACCATCGGGTCAACCAGCGCTCGACCGGCATCCGCTCCAGCCGACGCCAATCGCGCGCGGTCACACCCCGGGCGATGGTCGCGGCGAGCCGCACCTTGGCCAGCAACGACAACCCGGGCAACCGCAGGAACTCCAGCGGAGTCGAGACCGGCGAGAGCACGCCGTGCGCGAAGTATCCGGTGCGGGTGCTGGTCCACGCGATCTCGTCGTCGAGCCCGAGTTCGCCGAGCAGCTCGCGCCACGCCGCGTCGGATGCGAGGGTCACGTGGTAGAAGCGATCCCAGGTCACCGGGCCCGACGGAGCGGTGAGCGACCATGCCGATGCGAGCCCACCGAGATCGGGTGCCGCCTCGAACACCGTGACGCGTGCGCCCGCTTCGATGAGGCGGAGGGCGGCGGTGAGACCGAGGAGCCCACCTCCCACGACCGCGACCGATTGATCGGGCCGGATCCGGCCGGTCATGAAGGCGGATCCAACTCCAAGACCACGCCGTCGCGAATCGCGTACCGCAACCCCGAGCTCGGGCACGTCAGCTCGTTGCGGTCCGGCGCTTTCGCCCCCGAGAACCGCAGCACCGGCTCACCGGCACGGGACACGACCGCAACTGCACGCGCCGGCTGGCCGACGACGAGATGGAACGGCGGTACCGATCGGGTGACGACCGCGCCCATTCCGATCATCGCGAATCGCCCGATGGTCAGATCGCAACCGATGACGGTGCCGGCGCCGACCGTCGCACCCTCCTCCACGATCGTGGGACGCGTGCGCTCGTCCGGTTCCGAGGCGAGCAGCACCCCGAGATCGGGGGTGGTGGCGCGGGGGTAGCGATCGTTGGTGAAGATCGCGCCCGCACCGATCATCACGCCGGTGGCGATCGTCACGCCGGTACACAGGTAGGCCCCAGCATTGATCTTGACCCGGTCGCCGATTGCGACGCCGTACGCGATGTACGTGCGCTCGCCCACGATGCAATCCACGCCGATCGTGGTCCCCGGCCCGCGAATGTGAGCATGCGACCAGATCGCAGTGCCATCACCGACGTGCACCCCCGGCTCGACCGCTGCGGTCGGATGGACGGCCGCTTCAGGGGCGGGCGCGGTCACGCGACGTCCGATGCCGAGCCGATCGATCGGACCGAATCGACCGCAACCCAATCGCCGGCTTCGAGCGACTGGTACGCGGCCGCGATCACCTGGACGGACGCGATCGCGTCCGCCGGCGTGATCGCGAGGTCTTCGGTGCCCGCGAGCGCGGCACAGAAGTTCCGCACCTGGCTGCGCATGCAGCGGATCTTGTCGTAACCCTCACCGAACGGAGTCCATTCGTTCGCCCGGTTCTCGCGCACCGCCGATTCCCGCCACCCGACGGCCAGCGCGCCCTCGGTGCCGTACACCTGGAGATAGGTGTCGGTGGTGTTGTCATAGCTCCACGAGAGATCGACCGTCGCGACCGCGCCCGCCGTGGTACGGAGCAGGAGCTGCACCGAGTCCTCGACTGCGAGCTGTTGGGTGTGCTGACGCTCCACCACCAACACGTCGTGGATCGGACCGAGGAAGTAGCGCGCGATGTCGACCGAATGGGTGCCGTTGTCGATGAGGACGCCGCCGCCGCTGACGGCCCGGTCCGAGTTCCAACGGTCCCGCATGTCCACGCGCGACGCGAAGGTGTTCTCGAGTTGGATGATCTCGCCTATCACGTCCTGGTCGACCAGCCGACGCGCCGCCAGGACATCCTCGACGAAGCGGAATTTCGTGGCCATCGTGAACAACGTTCCGGCCGCCGCCGACGACGCGACCATTCGACGAGCCGCGGCGATCTCGATCGCCAGTGGTTTCTCACAGAGCACACCGAGGCCGGCATTAATCGCGGCGAGCGCCACGTGCGGGTGTGAATCCGGCGGCGTACACACGATGACTGCATCGAGCTCGACCGAATGGATCAACGCGTCGATCGAATCCGCGACCCGGATGCCGAGTGGCCCGCCCAGGCGACGGGCTGCGCTCTGATCCACGTCGGCGATCCCGACGATCCGCGCGTCGTCCAGACCGGCGAAGACCTCGACGTAGCTCCGTGCGATTCCGCCGGCCCCGACGAGCCCGAACCGCAGCGTCACGATGCCGCCACGAGATCTGCGATCGCGACGCGCAGGACTCGCGCCAGCGCATCTGCGTGATCGGGTTCGTAGCGTTCGTTCCACGGGACGACGAGCACCTGATCGAGGAACTCGTACGTGCCCGGGAACCGAGATCGCGAATAGTCGACCGCGTCCGGACGCGCCAGCGTGAACGGCCACCGGCTGGTGCCGAAGGTGCGTTGATCGCGGAACACGGCACACTCGAAGGCAGGTTTCTGGATGTAGCGGGGCGCGCTGGCCACGCCGTGTTCGGCCAGCGCGCGGCTGACCGCCATCGGCCCCCCTGGCACCACGTTCGGATCGATGAGCAGCGGAACCTTCCACCAGGTGGCGACATCGCCGACGTCAAGCACCGGGACCGAAACCCCCGGGAGGTCACTGATCGCGCCGAGCAGGCGAGCCGCAGTGTCGCGGCGCCGGTCGATCCCCGCGGCCAGCTTGTCCAACTGCGCGTTGGCCACCGCAGACTGGAGCTCGCTCGTGCGGTAGTTGAGCGCGAGGAACTCGTGGTCCGGCGCGGCCTCGCCGTACGGCCAGGCCTTGTTGATGAACATTCGGGCCCGGCGGGCGAGCGCGTCGTCGTCGGTCGCGATCAGGCCGCCCTCGCCCGTGGTCACGTGCTTGCCCTGCTGGGTCGAAAAGCAGGCCAGCGCCCCGAACGTGCCCACCCGCCGGCCGGCCCGTTCGGTGAGGAACGCCTGCGCGCAATCCTCGATGAGCATGATTCCCGAATCTGGGAGCACCGCGGCGATGGCGTCCACCGGCGCCGGGAGACCGAACAGGTGGGTGACCACCACGGCCCGCGTTCTCGACGACAACGCGGCCGCCACCGTGGCCGGGGTCACCATCCCGGATCTCGAATCGACGTCGGCGAAGACAGGGATCGCGCCTTGGTAGAGCATGGGCGTGAGCGCACCCATATCGGTGATCGAGGTGGTCACGATCTCGTCGCCGGGTTCGGGATCACACGCCGCAATCGCGGCATGCACCGCGGCGGTTCCGGAACTACAGGCGATCACCGACCGGCGTCCGGTCACCGCCGCGGCCCGCCGCTCGAGTTCGGGAGTCTGGACCCCTTTGGTCGCAGTCAGGATCCCGGCGTCCAGGACGGCCCGGAGCCGCTCCAGTTCCTCGGCGCCGAGCGAACGACCGGTGGCGTCCTGGTCCGACGGCAGCCGCAGTTGTTCAGACGATCGCAAGCTTGGCTCCCGGTGTCGATCCCGTACCCGTGCCATCATCGGAGGGCGCGACGTTTGGCGTTCGTACTGTAACGGCCGATTCTCGAGATCCTCGGTACCCCGACGGGGGCCGATCGGCCCATCACCATCGGAGACAGAACCATGCGCCCTGGCGCGATTGCCTTGGTCTTCGGCACGCGGCCGGAGCTCGTGAAGCTGGCGCCGCTGCAGTGGGAACTCGGATCGGCAGCCGAGTGGATTCACACCGGCCAGCATCCCTGGGAACGGCTCACCGACATTGCCGCCGACCTCGACATCGGCCCACCCAACCGTTCGTGTTCGATCGCCGCCGCGCCGCCGGGCCGCCAGATCGGTGAGGCGATCTCGGCGGTGACCGAGGCGTTGACGGACCTGGCTCCGGCCGCGGTGATCGTGCAGGGCGACACGAACTCAACCCTCGCCGGCGCGCTGGCCGGCGCGGCGCTCGATCTCCCCGTCGTACACGTGGAGGCGGGACTGCGCGCCTTCGACCGCGATCTGCCCGAAGAGCGGAATCGGGTGGTGGTGGACCACATCGCCGACGTGCTTTGCGCGCCCACCGACCTCGCCGCTGCGCACTTGCGGGCCGAGGGTATTCCCGACGACCGGATCGTGGTCACCGGGAACACCGCGATGGATGCGGTGGCGCGAGTCCTTCCCCACCCCGAGCAGCGGATTGCGATCCGGGCGCAGTTCGGACTCGAGGCTGCCGGGTACGTGTTGGCCACGCTGCACCGGCCCGAGAACGTGGACGACGCGCGCACCCTGGCCACGATCGTCGACGAGTTGAGCCGGCTCCCGATTCCCGTGCTGCTGGCCGTCCATCCGCGCACCCTCGACCGCGCCGCTCACGCGGGCATCGACCTCGAACGGGGCGCGATCTCGGTGGTGGCTCCCCTCGGCTACCGCACGTTCCTCGCGCTCGGCGCGGACGCAGCGCTCTTCGTCACCGATTCCGGCGGCGTCCAGGAGGAGGCCAGCGTGCTCGGCCGTCCGGCCGTCGTGGTGCGCCGGTCCACCGAACGCCAGGAAGTACTCGGCACGGTCACCACGCGGGTGGAGCCGGGCCCGGCCATCGGCGCGACCGTGCGCGCGCAGTTGGTGGATCTCGCAGCCGTGCACCGGGAACTCGCCAACCTCCCCTGCCCCTACGGCGACGGGCGGGCGCGCTTCCGGACCATCACCGCCATCGAGACGCTGGTGGTGGGCCGATGAACCCTCGCCGACTCGAGACCGAACCTGCGGTGTGTTGCATCTGTGGGACGCGCGATTCCGAACCCGTCGGCGCCGGGCCCGACTTCGAGTACCGCAGCTCCATCGACAGTTTTCTCGCCGTCGAGTGCATCCACTGCGGCGTGGTGTATCTCGACCCCCGCCCGACGGCGGCCGAGTTCGAACGCATCTATCCCGATGACTATCACGCGTTCCGCTTCACCGAGGCGGAGTTCGGCATCGTCTATTCGGTGCGGCGGCGGCTCGAGGCGAGACGGCTGCTCCGAGCGTTCCGAGGCCTGCCCGATGCAGCACGCGTCCTCGATGTTGGCTGCGGCGACGGGTTCCACCTCGACCTGCTCCGCCGGTACGGACCACCCGGTTGGGACCTGATGGGTGTCGATCTCGACGCGCGCGCGGTGAGTGCGGCGCGCCGTCGGGACCTGACCGTCCACCACGGTCGGCTCGAATCGTTGGCGCTCCCCGCGGCATCGGTGGACGCCGCGCTGTTGATCCAGACCGTGGAACACCTTGGGGATCCTGCGGCACTGTTGCGCGCCGTGCACCGGGTGCTCCGCCCCGGCGGTCAGGTCCTCGTGGTGACCGACAACACCGGGTCCCTCGACTTCCGGATCGCCAAGCGCCGCCACTGGGGCGGGTACCACTTCCCCCGACATTGGTATCTCCACGACGCGCGCTCGCTCGGCCTGCTCGCGGAGACCGCAGGGTTCGAAGTGGCGTCGATCGGCACGATGATGAGCCCGGTCAACTGGGTGTACTCGGTCCGGAACGCACTCGACGACTGGAACGCGCCGCGCGCGCTCGTGGACCGGTTCTCGCTCGAGTCGCCGGTGGCCCTCGCCGCCGGCACCGCGTTCGACACCCTGCATCAACTCGCCGGGCGCGGTGCGCTGCTCCGCGCGATCCTGCGCCGGCCCCGATGACCGCTCCGATTCCCGGCCTCATTCTTGGCCCGACGGCTGGGGCGCCGGTGGTGGTCCTCGGGGCGGGATTCGCGGGGCTCGTCGCCGCGGTCGAACTCGTCCGACTCGGTGTGGATGTCGTCGTGCTCGAAGCGTCGGACCGGGTGGGCGGTCTCGCGACGAGTCACGAGGTCAACGGAGTGCGCTTCGACACCGGCGCTCATTTCGTGACCAATCGGCTCGCGACCGCGCTCGGGGTGATGGACCGGTGCGACGACGCAACGGAGTACCACGAGGCCGTCTGGACCGGCGGCAAGGCGGCGAGTTATCCGCTCGGGCTGATGCGCTCGCCGCGCTACGTGGGTTCCGCGCTCGCGGCGCGCGTCCACCGCCACGCGAGCCGAACCGCGGCCGATCGATTCCGCTCCGAGTACGGCCGCGCCCTCGCCGACGAAGTCGCGATCCCACTCCTCGAGGCGTGGTCGGGACTCCCGGCGACCGAGCTCGCGCCGTCGGTGCTCGACAAGATTCCCGGCGGCATCGCCGAGACGGTGGCGCTCACGGTGGCGCGTCGGCTCACGCACCGGCCGATCGCGATCGGATACTGCGCCGAGGCGCCCCAGAGTGCCAACGTGTGGCACGTCTATCCCCGCGACGGCCTCGGCGTCTTCACCGGCCATCTGGCCGCGCAGCTCGACGGGCGCATCCACCTCAACACGCCCGTCGACGCCATCCACGTTCGCGGCGACCAGGTGGTGGGCGTCCGCGTCAAGGGTGAGGACATCGCCGCCGCGGCTGTGGTGTCAACGCTCCCGGCGCCACTCCTCCCGCGACTCCTCGACCATCCGGCAATCTCGCCCCTTTCCGAGCTGTCGTTCCGGGCGATGGTGTTCGTGCAACTCCATCTCCGCGGTCGCGGGCTGCTCCCTGCGCCCGTCACGTGGACTCCGGGCTCGGAGTTCCCGTTCTTCCGCGTCACGGAAGCCCCGATGGCGATGCCCTGGCTCGCGCCGCACGGCGAGACTCTCCTGACCGTCGACATCGGTGCGCGCGTGGGAGACGCCACCTGGAACCGCGATACGGATTCCCTTGCCGCGGAATGCCGGGATGCGCTGCGACCGTTGATCCCCGACGTGGCCACCCGTGCCGTCGATGCGTACTCCAACCGCACGCAGGTCGCGTATCCGGTGTTCGCCCTCGCCACCGAGGCGGCGCGCACGGCGATCGGATCACACGGAATCGCCGGACTCGTGAGCGCGGGCCGCAACGCCGAGTTCGCGCACCTGCTCATGGAGGACGTGTACTGGCGCACGCTACGGACGGTCCGCGCCCTCGCCCATCAGATCGGTGGGTAGCGGTAGAGCCCGTGGTGTTCGAAGAAATACGGGTCGGGTTCGAGTTCACGGACCCGGCCCGGCCGGTGCAACGTGAGGACGTCCGCGATCTGCGTGCACTTCTGGTCCGCCGCGGTGCCGTTGTTGGTATCGACGAACCAGATCGTGTTGGTGCCCGCCAGCCGTAACAACCGGTCGACGAACGCAGTGGGGCGCACAGCTTCCACGCGCGGCGCGTAGTCCACCCAGTTGATGCGCTCGGGCGAGCGGAAACTCGGGAAGCTCACGGCGCGCATGTCGACCCGCAGGCGACCGACGACATCGGTGCCGATGGCATCAGGACAGAACACCACCAGGTCTCCCGCCGAACCCTTGTCCCGGATGATGGGCGCAACCTGAAACGCCTGGGTCCGGTTGCGCTGCGCGTTGCTCAACCCGCCCCAGGCGCCGAGCACCAACACGCCGGACAGCAACGCGATCCGCACCCGTGAGTCCGAGAAAATCGCGATCCCGAACGCACCGACGGCCAGGAACAGCGGGAACGCGACCGATGCATAGCGGCCCTCGAACGTGGTACCCGACACACGCGCGACGACGAGTCCGACGGCAAGGGTGCCGAACGCGACACCGGCCTCGAGCCGCACCCCCCGCCGGGTGGCCAGATCGACCTCGACCCGCCGCGAGTCCAGCGCGCGGGCGAAGAGTCCGAGCACGATGAGTACCACGAGCGCCCATCCGGCGAGATGCGCGTTTCCCCCGAACGCCTTGAACGCGGTGGCCCAGCTCGCGAACGGACCCACTGGTGCGCCCCACGGAGTGCCGGTGTGTTCAATCTGAAAGAGGAAAGAAGACGCCCACGGAAGGAAGAGCACGCCACCGGCGATCAGCGACCCGATGACCGCGACTGCGCCGCGGCGGCGAGGACCGTGGGTGCTCATGGCGATCACGATCATGAGCACGCCCACGACCGCGATCAACGAGAACGACCAGTAGTGCGAGTACAGCAATCCGGCAGTGACGATCGCGACGACCGCACCCCGCAGGACCGTCGGCCGTTCGAGGGCCCGGGCCACCGCGAGGTACCCCACCGTGACGCCGAGCATCACCAGCGCGTACATGCGCGCTTCGGTGGAGTACCGGATCGCGAACGGGGACAGCGCCAACAGCAGAACCGCGGACCACGCAACCGTCCGCGAACCCGCCCGGGCGAGACCCAACCGGATCCGGCGTTCGTCGAGGCGGCACCCCACGAACCACATGGGGATCAACGTGAGCGCGCCGGCGATCCCGGAAAGGGATCGCACACTGGTGGCTCCGGTTCCGAAGATCCGCATCCATCCGTGCAGCAAGACGTAGTACAGCGGCGGTGCGCCGTCCTGGCGGAGCGCCGCCGGGATCTGATCCAGCGGCAGCGCAGCGATGTTGACCGACAACACTTCGTCAGCCCAGAGATCCGATCGGCACCAAAACCGCAGTACCAAACCGAGCACGAGCACACCGGCGACGCCGAGGATGACCGCCGGCGAATCGAACCGATTTCGACGGGCGTGGGTCCCATCGGGTTCGGGCTGGTCGGATCCGGGCTGATCGGATTCGGCCGGGTCGGCCAACGCAGGTCGCTCAGCCGGTCGCCCGGGGGTTGCTCCCACACGCATCAGTCAAGGCTAGTCGTGTGCGGGAGCATTCCCGCCACGCTCCGTGGCCGCCGCCACCACGCTCGCCGCACTGGCGACGGCGTCGGCGTACGCCGTCTCGATCGCAGCGAGGTGGCCGGGCCATCCGAGCGGCGCCGCCGCCGCCGGGGGCCGAAACGCGGCGGGCGCTCGCGTGAAGCGCTCCATCGCGTCGGACAGCGCGCCGACGTCGCCCGGCGACACCAGGAGGGCTTCGCATTCCGGCGCCACCAACTCGGGAATGCCACCGGCGGTGGAGCCGATGACCGCGAGGCCGCGGCTGCGGGCTTCGTTCACCACCAACGGCGCCGGGTCCGGCCATTGCGATGGGACGATCAGACAGTCCAACTCCTCACTCAGGAGTCGTTCCTTGTCCTCTCCGGACACCCAACCCCGGAAGTCGACGCCGTGGGCCGCGGCGACGGCGTCTGCCTCGGCGCCCCGGCCCGCTACCACCAGGCGGGCATCGCCCACATCGGCGGCTGCGAACGCGCGCAGCAACGTGAGGATGCCCTTGTCGGCGCCGAGTCGACCGACGAATCCGAAGGTGATCGGCCGGCGACCCGGCTCGACGGGGCGTGGCCGTGCGTCCTCGACCGGGTTGTAGATGACCCGGCTGCGGCCCCGCATCCACGGCAACGCCGCGAGGTGGGTCGCCTCGATCGCACGCGAGACCGCCACCACCACATCAGGCGGGTGCTGGGCGATCTGATGATTTCGCACCGCGCTGATCAGCCGACACGATCGGCAGCGTTCCGTACACGGGGTGTCGTCGCGTTTCACGAGGGAGTTGCGCTGGCACAGCAACCAGTAGTCGTGCAACGTGTGAACGTGTCCGACTCCGGCACGCGCCGGTGCCGTCATCGCCGGGGAACTCATGCCTTGGACCACGTGGCTGTGGACGACGTCGGGCGCGAACTCACGTATGGCGCGGTCCAGGATGCGACCGGTGTCCGGGCGGGCGACGTCGGCGAGGTGGAACAGCGCGCGCCGCGCGCCCGTCTGCGCGCCGTAGTCCTGCATTGCGTACGGCCACGGGCGGACCTGCGCAACGACGTCGGTACCGTCGACCCCCAGCGTGAGCGCACCGACCGTGTGGCCAGCCTCCCGCAGGCGTTGCGTGAGTGCGAAGGCGCACAACTCGGCGCCGCCGAGCACCGCCGGCGGCCAGAGACTCGACACCATCAGTACCCGCATGTGTGCTCGGCACCATCCCACTCGGCGAGCGCCGCGCTCGGACCGTTCAGAGTCACGACCCCGCTCGACGCAGCCTCGTACTGTACCGACCACTCGGCGATCGGAGATCTCTCATCCACGAGCGCGAACCCTTCCGGGTCGGCATCATCGCCGACACCGTCGACTATCCGGGCGGCATCGGCCGGTACGTCCGCGAGGTGCTCGGCGCGCTCGGTCGGCGGGCGGACGTCACGGTCACCGCGCTCACCACGGAATCCGGTTCGGCCGCGGTGCGCCGCATCGTCGGCGCCAATCTCCAGACCCTGCTCGTCGCGCCCCGATCCAACCAGGTCTCCCTCGCACTGTGGGCGCGATACCGGTCCGGACCCGCGTTCGCGCGGGCGCGCGCGGAGATCGTGATCGGGACCAAGCACCTCGTCCCGCGCACCGACCTCACGACCCTGTTGGTGGTGCACGACGTGTTGACGATCACCCGCGCCCACGAGAACGCGCGCGTGAAACGAATCCTCCTCCCGCGCCAGTACCGCCGCTCCCTGGATGCGGCGACGCATCTCGTTGCCGTGAGTGCGGCCACCCGCTCCCGCCTCGGCGATCTCGACGCACGATGGATGACGAAGTGCTCGGTCGTGCCCAACGGCATGAGCGCCCGACTGATCGAGGTGGATCCGGTAGCTCCGGTCGAGATCGCAAACCAGCGGTTCGCCCTCGTGGTCGGGGACCTGTCGCCGCGGAAGAACCTCGCGTTGCTGACCCGACTCTGGGCGTCGGAGTCCCCGGCGGGGCTCACACTGGTGGTCATCGGACCGGACTCCGGGACCGACGAGCCGGTGCGCGCCGAGCTGCTCGCCTTGGAGCAGGCCGGACGCGTCGTCTGGATCCGAGGCGCCGAGGATCCGATCCTGCGGTGGTGTTACGAACACGCCGCGGTCGTCTTGTTCCCCACCTTCGAGGAGGGCTTCGGACTCCCACTTCTGGAAGCCCTCACCTTTCACGCGCCGGTGGTAGCCAGTACGGACCGCGCGCTGCGAGAAGTCGCCGCCGGTGACGCGCGCGTGACCCACCTTGATCCCGAGGCGGACCGCGATTGGCACCACGCGATCGAACGCGTCGCCGCCGAAGCACGCTCCTCCGAGCCGCCGCGGCTCCCTCCCGGCGCCATCACGTGGGACGAGCACACCGATCGGCTCCTGGCCGATGCCCGGCTGGCGGTCCGCCCCGCGTGAGGGTGGTGGCACCGGTACGCCCGCACCGAGGCGGTGTGCTCAGAGCACCAACGGTTTGGTGAGTTTCACGTACTGACGGTACGAGAGGCGCCGAAGGCGTTCGAAGCGGTACAGCTGACCGTCGACCCATTCGAGTGGGCGCTCGCCGTGGCCCTTCAGGAGGTACCCGGACGCGAGGCGCGTGAGATACAGCGTGGGGTACTCCACCTCCACATCGAACGCAACGCGGAGTGCATCGATCTCTTGGGGCTCGAGTGGGAACTCGTCGTCGTCGGAGTTCTTCGGGATCCCGAACCGACCGACGAGGTGATTGCGACACCAGACCAGCCCCTTACTCATCGCACTGTTCTCGTAGAAGAACGCCTTCCCTCCGATGTCGAGGGCGTGATGGAGCACGCCCACCATCTCGGTGAACGGTTCGATGTGATGGAGGATCAATGATCCGAAGACGAAGTCGAAGGGGCCGAGTTCATCGACGGTCAACGCCGCGGCGACGCGCGGCGAAACGGTGGTGATGCCCCGCGCAGTACAGAGCTCGGCGAGCGACGAGACCGCGACCGGGCTCTGGTCGATCGCGGTGACCGTTGCGCCGTGCGCCGCGAAGAACAGCGAGTACTCACCGTTGCCGCATCCAAGATCCAGGACGCGCGCACCGTCGACCGGGCCGAAGTGCGCGAGTGCCGCCACGCCGACTGGGTCGTCATCGGGCACGACGGTGGAGCTCGCCGATCCGTAGACCCGATTCCAGTGCTCGACACTTGTGAGCGATGCGGGCATGAGGCCCCCGTCCCTTCGGTTCATTCGGTTCATTCGGTCCATTCGGTCGATTCACGACCGACGAGCGACCCGGCCGGCGGACCTGATAACGAAACGTTCTGGTTGCCTCGACGCTACCGGTCACGGCGACGCTGCGCACGGGTACTGCACACGGGCGATACACGCCGGCAGGTGTCATCCGATTCGGCGAGCCGCGTCGGTAGTATCTCGCCACGATGGCCGCCGTGATCGCAGAGTTGCGCCGGAACCCGATTCGCGCACCCTGGATCTTCGGAGTCGGAGTGGCCGGAGTGGCGATAGCGCTGCTCCTCGGGATGGGCTGGCTCGTGCTCGGAGCGGCGGTGCTCGTACCCACCGGCATCGCGATTGTTCAGCGCCCGCAGCGGGGGGTGATCCTGCTCGCCGCGCTCTTGCCCTTCGACGGGATGCTGCACTCGCTCGGTCCTGCGTGGACGACACCGTGGAAGCAAGTACTGATCCTCGCCCTCTTCGTGGCCACGTTCTTCTGTCCGCCCGAGGCCCGCGCTCAGGTCCGGCGCCGAATCCCGAGCTGGGTGCTCGGCTTCGCGATCTTGCTGGCACTCGGGTTGATCTCCGCGGTGTTCAAAGATCGAAATACGGCGCTCGTCGGTCTGCGGCTCTCGTACTTCAGCGCGTTCATCGCACTCACGGTGTGGCGGTGTCCGTTTACCCGGCGCGACCGCGATCATCTGGTGACCGTGTTCCTCGTGTTGTCGCTCATCACGTCGGCGGTCGGACTGTGGCAGCAGGTGGTGGGCCACGAGTACCTGCGATCGATGGGGTACCGATACACCGAGAACATCCGCTTCACTTACGGCTTCACCCTGCGGTCGTTCTCCACGTTCAACCTGCCGTTCTCCTTCGGCTTCTACCTGATGTTGTGCGTGCTCATCGGGCTCCCGATGGCGCTTGCCGACCCGCGCCGGTTCCGCAGCAAGATCTTCTTCATCACGCTCCCCATCGTGGCCACGGCGATGCTCTTCAGCTTCGTGCGCGGCGCCATGCTCGGCACCGCCATCGGCCTCCTGTACCTCGCCTTCCACCGATACAAGCTCTTGGTATACGGAATCCCCTTTGTCTTCGTGGCTGCGCTGTTCATACCGGCCGGAGCCAACGTGACCGGCGCCGTCTTCAGTTCGTCGAGTCTGGAAACGCGAACCGTGTCCTGGAGCGATCGCTTCGACCGCTTTGCGGAGAACCCGTTCGGAACGGGGATCGGCACCACCGGTGCGGCCGCCGAAAAGGCGGCGAAGCTGAACTTCCTCGATCCCGATGCCACCTACGTCCCGGACAACTCCTGGCTCAAGGTTATGTTCGAGCTCGGAGTCTTCGGCCTGTGGGCCATCGTGCTGATGATGGTGTCGATGTTCCTCTTCACCCGCGCGGTCGAACGACGATGCGAGGGAATCGACCGCGACTTCGTGAACGGCGCTGCGGCACAGCTGCTCGCCGTCTTCACCGGATCACTGGTTGCCACCTACCTCGAGCTCGCGCCGATGGACCAGATCTTCTGGCTCATGGCCGGAGTCATCGCGACGATGGCACCAGAACCCGCCGAAGTTGCACCCGAAGTGGGCGAAGCGGCTCGGGCTCGCGCTGCCAGCTGACCGTTCCGACCCACGCGCCGGTCACCGTTCTCATCCGGACACCCACCTATCATGGAAAATTCATGGATCTTGCTTCGCACTTCCGCGTCATCGCGCAAAACTGGCTGCGAATCTTGGCTATCGCCGCCATGCTCGCCGCCGTTATCTTCCTCGCGTCGAGCCTGCAATCGGAGACCTTCCAGGCGAAGGAAACGCTGACCGCGAAGCCGGGTGAGGTCGTGCCCGGCGAGTCGAATGCCGACGCGGCGAGCTTCGCCGCGCAGACGTTCGCGAAGTACGTGGAGACCCGCACCGTCCTCGAACCCGCGTTGCGGGAGAGCAAGCTCGACATCTCGCTCGCGGAGATGAAGGACCGGGTGTCTGCTTCCGCAGCCGGTGACCTCGGCTTCATCGACGTCGTCGCCACCGCACCGAGCCCGAAAGAAGCGGAACTCATTGCTCGGTTCGTCAGCCTCCAGCTCAAGCAGACGGTCAAGAGCATTGGCGACGCGACGATCGCGGACCAGACGGACCCGATCCGCATCAGCCGCGCGCAGATCCAGCAGCAGCTCGTAGACCCCTCCATCACTCCCACCGAGCGCGCCACCCTGCAACTCCGACTCGACGATCTCGGCGGCGCCGAAGCCGACGCGCTGCGCACACCGGTGCCGTCACTCGCCGTCTTCGCCACCGCGCTCGCCGACCAGGACCCGGTCGCGCCGAAGCCCACTCGGGACGCGATCCTCGGATTCCTCGTGGCGCTCGTGGCGGTCAGTGAGCTGACGGTGCTGGCCCACTTCGTCGGCGATCGGTTCTCCGGCACCGAGGACAGCGCCGATGTCGCCAACCTCACGGGCCTCCCGGTCCTGGCCAAGATCCCGCGCGGGGAGGGCGTCGAGGTCATCGAGGCCTTCCGGGTGTTGCGAACCAATCTCATGGTGCTCGAAGGCGCCGGCAAACCCCGCACCCTCGCGATCGTGAGCGCCAACCCGGGCGCGGGCAAGACGTTCACCGCGACCCACCTCGCCGAATCCGCATCGGCACTCGAGGAGAAGGTGGTCCTCGTCGATGCCGATCTGCGCAAGCCGACAGTCCACGAACGGCTCGGGATTCCCCGCGCGCCGGGGCTGTCCTCGGTACTCCAGGGCGGAGATCTCACCGCCGCGCTCACCAAGGTCCCCGACAGCGCCTACCTGCGGGTCCTGCCGAGCGGCGCCGCCGTGCAAGATGCATCCGGGATGCTCGGTGCCCGGTCGTTCCGCCACGTGCTCGATGCATTGCGCGCGGTCCGGCTCGTCATCGTCGACACCCCACCGGCCGGACTGTTCGCCGACGCAATGGCGGTCTCCTCCCAGTGCGACGCCACCATCTTCGTCCTCGATGTCAAGACGAGCCGTCGCCGCGCGGTCCGTCAGTCACTCGAACAGCTCGAGCGGGCCGGCGCGAACTTGGTGGGCATCGTGATCAACCGGGCCACGGTGCAGAAGACCGCTTCGTACTACGAGGGCTGATCTTCCCGCCGCGACTCACGAGCCCGCCGGGACGAAGCCGACGAGCGAGAAATCAGCCCGGCCGATCGAGCCCCTCCTCGACGATCGCCATCAGGTCGTCCCGAGGTTCACCGCCGAACGCTCGCAGTCCCCCGGGACCGTTCGGCGCCAGGAAGTGGATGAGGCCGAGGTACACGACCGCGACCACGGCCACGCCGAGCGGCCACGGGATCCGTCCGAGTACGGCCCAACCGCCGAGTCCGGCAACCCCGGCCGCACCGAACGTGGCGCCGATCGCGCGCCACGGATACGGCGCCAGGCCCGGGATCCGCGCCACTCCAGCGCCGATCGCAACCAGGACCAACGCTTCGGTCGCCACCGTGGCCCAACCCGAACCCATATAGGAGTACCGCGGGATCAGCACCAGGTTGAGCGCGATGTTCACCACCACACCGATCAGCATCACCACGGGGTAGAGCCGGTTGCGCCGGACCGCCACCAGCGTTGCGAACGCGAGCATCGTGAAGAAATGCAAGGACTGGCCGACGACGAGCAGCCGCGCCGCGTTCACCGCACTCCGGGCGTCGTTCCCGTAGAGCGCGGTCACCACCGGTTCGGCGAAGACCAGGAACGCCGCGCAGGCCCCGGCCGCGCCGACGGTGAGGATCACCGCGGTGTGACGGAACGCCCGGCGAAACGCGGCCGGGTCTTCGGGCCACGCGCCCACCATCAGGGTCAGCGCAGGGGTGATCACTGCGATCGGCACCGCGCCGAGGAGATCGGCGAACTTGTACCCCACTGCGTAGATCCCCGCGGCCGACGAGGTTCCGATGATCCCGAGCATCACGAGATCGATCCGGAAGTAGATCGTGTCCAAGGCCGCGCCGAGCGCGAGCGGGGCGGCCTCGCGGATCCAGACCCACCACTCGCTTGGGTCGAAACGGATTCGCGGTCTGACGCCGCGCCGCAATGCAAAGATCAACCACGCGAACACGATGACGCCGTTCACCACGTTCGCCCCGACGTACCAGAGCAGCGACCCCACGCCGGCGACGGTGAGTCCGAAGATGACCGCGAATCCACCGACTTGGCCGACCACGTTCGAGATTGCGACGTCCCGCAGCCACAGACGCGCTTCGAACAGCAGAATCAACCCGTAGGCGACGGACAGGATGATGAGATTGAGCCCACCGATTGCCGCGCCGATCACCTGCCCGCTGGTGAAGCTCCCCGCCGCCGCGCCGATCCCGATCAAGCCCATCGCCACGGCGTAGGAGACCACGCCGATGACCAGGCGCAGCCCCGCGTACGAACCGACGATCCGGGCCGCGTCGGCTTCGTCGGCGGCCAGGACGTCCGAGAGCACCACGCGGGACAGGCGCAGATCGGCAATGAAACCGACGATCCCGAGGACCGCGAAGATCAACGAGTAACGGCCGAACTCGGCCTGGCCGAGCGTCCGGAAGATCAGCGCGGTCCCGAGCCAACCGAGTACCGCGACCGCGTAGCGGCCGACGAGCAACACGCTCGCACCCGAGAGCAAGGACCCCGATCGCTTGGGTTCGTTGGCGGCGGCGTCCGGCATTCCGGTGCTGGGCGTCAGCGCTGCGCCGCGGCGGAGTCCGGCCTGATGCGCGCGCGCACCGGGAAATGCACGAGGCCCACTTCACGACCTTCACTCAGGATTTCGATCGTGTCTTTCTCGGCGCGCTGGTCATAGATCACACCGCCGTCGTGGGAGTGGATGCCGATGCTCACGAGGTAGACGCCGTCCCGCAGCGGCACCCGATCGAACTCGAAATCACAACGACCCCGACCATCGACGAACTCGGGCGCGTCGCCCATGAGATCGGTGTTCGTGCCGAGCAACATGCGGCCTTCTTGGTCGTGGATCGCGATCGAGAACACGACGTCATTGACCCGGCGGGGCGCGTCGTATTCGACCTCCACCCGCAGCGGTTCACTCGGGAGCAGATAGGTGCGGTCGGAGTTCGGATACACCACGCGAGCCGCGGTGATCCGGATCTCGAGGTTTCGCCGCAGCGTGGGATCGTTGAGCTCGTCGGGGACCTCGTCCCCCTTCTTGCGCAAATGCTCCCGGAATGCCAGCGCGGCTTCACCCGGCGCACCGATCGCCACGAGATTGCCGTGGTCCAGCACTGCGGCCCGGTCACAGATCTGACGGACCAGATCCACTGCGTGGCTCACCAGCAGGATCGTGCGCCCTTCGCGCTGGAACAGCTTGATGCGTTCGAGACACTTCCGTTGGAACGCCTCGTCGCCCACCGAGAGCACTTCGTCCACGAGGAGGATCTCCGGGTCCACGTTCACCGC
>JANPMG010000109.1:0-3216 GCA_031422675.1 Acidimicrobiia bacterium
AGCACCGTGGACATCGTCACCCAGGTGGGCGGGACCCCGGCGAACTTCCTCGACATCGGTGGCGGCGCGAACGCGGAGGTGATGGCCGGCGCGATGGACGTGATCAACAACGATCCGAACGTCCGCTCGATCTTCATCAACATCTTCGGTGGGATCACCAAGGGCGACGAAGTGGCCAACGGCATCGTGCAGGCACTGGCGAAGGTGAAGATCGACGCACCGATCGTGATCCGTCTCGACGGTACGAACGCCGACGAAGGTCGCGCGATTCTGGCTCCGCTCGTCTCGGAACACTTTCAAATAGAACCGACGATGCTCGAGGCCGCCCGCCGCGTCGTCGCCCTCGCCGGAGGAACCAAGTGAGTATTTTCGTTGATGAAGCGACCAAGGTCGTTTACCAAGGGCTGACCGGTTCGCAGGGCCGGTTCTACGGTCTGCTGAATCGGGAGTACGGCACCCAGGTGGTGGCGGGGACGAACCCGAAGAAGGCCGGCACCGACGTGGACGGCATCCCGATCTTCGCCACCGTCGCCGACGCGGTGGAAGCGACCGGTGCCACGGCGTCGTGTGTGTTCATTCCCGCACCCGGCGTGCGTGATGCCGTGATGGACGCGGCCGCCGGTGGCGTGGAGTTCATCGTGGTGATCACCGAGGGAGTCCCGGCCCACGACGAGGCGTGGTTCTACAACGCGTTGAAGCGGGACTACCCGAACGTGCAGTTGCTCGGTCCGAACTGTCCGGGGATCATCAGCCCGGGGAAGGCCAACATCGGGATCACCGCGGGTCACATCGCGAAGGCGGGCGGCCCCGTCGGCATTGTGAGTCGTTCAGGCACACTCACGTACCAGGCGCTCTATGAGTTGAAGCAGCAGGACATCGGCGTGACCACGTGCGTTGGTATCGGGGGCGACCCGGTGCCGGGCACCAGCTTCATCGACTGCCTGCGCGCGTTCGAGGCCGACCCCGAGACCAAAGCGGTCATGATGATCGGCGAGATCGGTGGCTCGGCCGAGGAAGAAGCCGCCGCGTTCATCAAGGAGTCGATGAGTAAGCCGGTGGTGGCCTACGTGGCCGGGGTGACCGCGCCTCCGGGGAAGAAGATGGGCCACGCGGGCGCGATCGTCTCGGGCGGTAAGGGCACCGCTGCCGCGAAGATGGAGGCGTTGCGGGACGCGGGCGTGCAGGTGGGACTGAACCCCACCGAAGCCGGCGATCTCATGACCGGAGTCGTCGCCAAACTCTGACGGTCTCGGAGTCAACGTGCGCGCAATTCGGCTGGCTGGCTCCGATTTCGGCGTGGTTGTTCGCGGGCAGCGATTTTCCTTGCATCATGCTCATGAGAGGTTTAGTCTGCGTCCTCAGGGCGTCCTCAGGGCGTCCTCGTAGGGGAGGGCCTCTGTATGTTCCGGAACCGGCGGTCGCCAGGGCGAAAGTTGGCTCGCCTCTCCCTTATCGGCGTTTTTTTCGTCGCCGCCGTCTGTGGAATGGGACTCAACGCTGGCGCGTCACCGTATGGGTTCGACGCGGGCGCACCCGAGTATCTTCCGGATAGCCAAGATCACTGGTTTTGTTACGACCAGACAGTGCCATCCGGCGATCGCCCACGTTACGCCAGTGCCATGGACTACTTGGACCTGGCGACGAGCATGTATGACCAATACGCGACGAGTTGCGGAACTAGCACAGACATCGTTTTTGCGCACAATTCACCAATTTGTGTGCCCGATTTCGGTTGTAGCGGCATCCGAGGCTATACGCCGTGCGACCGGTGGATCGGTGCTTACGGTCTCTGTGACAAGTTCATCGTCTATGTCGATCCGCTTTATATCTTCACCAAGAGTGGAGGTTTCAACGGTCCCCCTGGACTTTTCGACAATAACTTCGCTGCAACGATCCGGCACGAAATCGGCCACACTGGCGGTCTGAGCCACCATACAGGCGGAAACGCCGATGCGATGATTTCGGGACAGGTGTCGACCTCATGGGCATATCTCGGCTACGCGTCTCATGATATCTGCCATATAAATAACTTCTTGACGGGAGTTCCAGCGTCATGCTGAAGAGTAGAAGGTTTAGTCGGCAGCGTTCTATTTTTGTGTCGCCTTCGTGGGTGTGCAATCGGCGAAAGTTCGCGCCCGTTCTGCTCGCGTTGGTCGTTCTCGGCGCCTGTGGGTCGCCAGACCGTCCTGGCGCGGTGCGAACGCGAGTGTCTGCCGGCGCGGCGGAGACGGCCTCGACCACAGGGTCGCTCGACTCGGGCGTCGTCGCTCGTTTTCGTGACGCGCTCGGTGCTCGGCCGATTCTGGCCACCATAGATGTGGACCCCTTTGAACTGTCGATGCTGGAAGCGAACGGTGCCTATTTGGTCGTCGGGACCATCGACGGACCCGGTCCGGAACAGATCTGGACCGGGCCGAAGATGTTCTTCCAATGCGAGGAGAGAGAAGGCGTTCCCACCGGTGGGCAGTGCAGTTCCTCTCTCCATATCCAGTCGACCACGGTGTACGTGACGGTTGAGACAACACGGCGCATCGGCGCACCGGATCTTGCGAACGATGTGCCCGTAGGAAGGCAAGGGTTGGGCTTGGCCACGGGATCGGCGAACGGTGAGCCCGACCGTCGCTCCGCGCGCGAGTCCATCGTCGAGATCAATGAAGCACTCCCGCGAGGGGCTCGATTCGTGGCCTTGGTCAGGAAGTCCGAGGTGAGTGACATCGAACTCGCTCATGTGAGTATGTGGGCGCTCGTTGGAAGCGACGGATCGCTCGCGACCTTGGCGATCGAGCAGCACGACAAGGACGGTTCGATCCTCGGCGCCCGGACCCTCGACGAGTTGTTGGCGACGGTGAAGTAGCCGACGCCGGCTGTTTCGGTCCGCGGGCCGGGCTGGCTGCGGGGTCCGCTCGAGCTCAGTTGAGTCCGTGTGGTCCTGACCGTTCGTTGGTCAGCATGAACGCGCCGGTGATCAGCGCCGCGGTGCCGGCCAGCATTCCCCAGAATCCGATCCCGAGCTCGAAGCCCTTGTCGCTGATGAGGTAGCCGCCCATGATGAGGCCGGCGAAGATGCCGAGCAGCACGTGCACCTGCGGCCAGGTGAACGTGCCGGCGCGCGCCGAGAACCCCACCCGGGCGAAGCGGCGCAGCGCGATGATCCCACCGGAGATCAGGCCCGCGATCGCGGGGTAGGTGGCGATGGGGAACAGCCCCGATTCCCAG
>JANPMG010000110.1:0-12073 GCA_031422675.1 Acidimicrobiia bacterium
TCGACGGCACCGCCGCCGCCGCCGACCGCGCCGCATTCGCCGAGCGCCGAACCTGCGCCGGCCTCACCCCATAGTCCACCCACCGAGTCCGTCGCCCCCACCGCGCCACGCCCGGTTTGGGCGTCCACAGGTGCTGCGCACCAGCAACTGGTGACGCCAAAACCGCGGGGTGACGCAAGAAACCGGGGACACCGGTCAGTGGGTGGGGGCGGGGGTGGGGAAGGGAATCGAGGTGGTGTCGACGCCGTCGTCGCGCACGACCCCGCACGCGTTGAGTGCGAAGGACACGAGGTGGTACTGGCCGACGAGGAAGATCAGATCCAGGATCTGTTCCTCGCGTAGGTGCAACTGCAGATCAGCCCACGTCGCGTCGGTGATCGTCGACCGCTCGTGGAGTTCGTCGGTGGCGCGCAATGCTGCGGACTCGAGCGGGGTCCAGCCGGTCGCGTCGGGCCCCTCGGAGACGCGAGTGACATCGGCGTCGGTGAGTCCGACGGTCCGACCCACCACCACGTGCTGGCCCCATTCGTAGGGCGCGTGACACTGCCAACCCACGCGAAGGACGACGAGTTCGCGGGTGCGCGGATCGAGTGAGGACTTCACGAGCACGTGCGTGGCGAAGACCAACCACGGGCGCATGAGGGTCGGGTGGTTCGCGAGGGTTCCGAACACGTTGAGCACTTCGACGTCGTCGCCGCGCACGCGCGAGAACCGGCTCAACAGTTCGTGAGTCTCGGGGTCGGCCTCGGTGAGGGATACCGGAGGGATGCGGGGTTCCATCGGCGCAGCGTACGGTGGCGCGGATGTCGAGGGTGGAGGTCGATGGTGGAGTATGACGAGTTCGGGTTCTTCGCCGACAACGCCGCCGAGGTCGGGCTCGCGTACCCGGCCGCGCCGGTCGTGGCCCGCGTCGAAGTCGAGGTGGCTCCCGGTCAGGCCCTCAGCGGTCTGCGCTGGGGAACGGGCGACCCGGAACTGGTCTTGCTCCACGGTGGTGCGCAGAACGCGCATACCTGGGACACCGTTGCCCTCGCCTTGGACCGCCCGCTGCTGGCGCTGGACCTGCCGGGCCACGGCCATTCCGGCTGGCGCGACGACAAGGCGTACTGGCCTGACGAAAACGCCCGCGCGATCGCGATGGCGGTGCGCGAGCTGGCACCGAACGCGGCGGCCGTCGTCGGGATGTCGCTCGGCGGTCTGACCGCTCTCGCCTTGAGCCGCCACGCGCCCGAGTTGGTGCGGCGGTTGGTGTTGGTCGACGTCACGCCGGGCGTCAACCGGGAGAAGGCCTCCGCCATCACCGCGTTCATCTCCGGCCCCGAGTCGTTCGCGAGCTTCGACGAGATCCTCGACCGCACCGTGACGTTCAACCCGACTCGCAGCGTTTCGTCGCTTCGGCGTGGGATTCTCCACAACGCGACCGAGCGCGCGGACGGCACCTGGTCGTGGCGCTACGACCGGTTCTCGCTTCCGGAGGGCGCCGTGATTCCGGACTTCGGGAACCTCTGGGACGCGGTCGGCGCAGTGGCGGTGCCGTTCATGCTCGTACGTGGTGCGGACTCCCCCGTGGTCGATGACGACGACGTCGCCGAGCTTCGGCGCCGCGCGCCCGATGCCCGAGTCGAGGTGGTGCCCCAGGCCGGCCACAGCATTCAGGGCGATCAGCCGTTGCTGCTCGCGGACCTCATTCGCGGCTTCGTGGCGTGATCGAACCCGCCGACCCGGCCGCCCTCGCCGACCACGCGCCCTTCCGGGCCACCTCGCATCCGGCCGAAGATCGATATCGGAGTCGGAGTCTCTGGCTCGACACGGTGCCCGAGTCGCTCGCACCCCGGCCGGCGCTTGCGCAGCGTCGGGATGCCGACGTCGTGATCGTCGGTGCCGGGTTCACAGGTCTGTGGACGGCGTATGAACTGCTCGTCCGGGACCCGAGTCTGGACGTGGTCATCATCGAGGCGGAGATCGCGGGCTTCGGCGCGTCGGGTCGCAACGGCGGGTGGGCCTCGGCGCTGTTCGCCGGCAGTCGTGACGCGACCGCGAAGACCCACGGTCGCAATGCCGCGGTTGCGCTCCAGCGGGCGATGTTCCACACGATTGAGGAGATCGAACGGGTCCTCGAACTCGAAGGCATCGACGCGCACTTCCACCGCGGTGGCAACCTCGAACTCGCCACCCTCCCTACCCACGTCGAACGGCTCCAAGCGCACGTGGAGTCGGAACGCCGCTGGGGTTTCGGTGCGGACGACGTGCGGTGGCTCGACGCGGCGGAAGCCGCCGAACGGATCGCGGTGCCCGGTGCACTGGGCGGCGTGTACACCCCGCACTGCGCGCGCGTGCACCCGGCGCGGCTGGTGCGAGGACTTGCGGCGGCCGTGGAGCGGCGCGGCGGGGTCATCTACGAGCGCAGCCGTGTCACCGAGCTCGGCATGCGCCGCGTGGGAACCGTCGGCGGCCGCGTCCGCGCCGAGACCGTGATCCTCGCGACGGAGGGCTACACGCCGGATGTCCCGGGTCACCGTCGGGACGTCGCTCCGATCTATTCGCTCATGATCGCGACCGAGCCGTTGCCCCCGCGCGTGTGGGACGCGATCGGCTGGGAGGGTCGGGAGACCCTGAGTGACGGCCGCCATCTGATCATCTACGCGCAGCGCACCGCCGACGACCGGATCGCGTTCGGCGGACGCGGTGCGCCGTATCACTTCCGCAGTCGGATTCGCGACGAGTTCGACCGGGATCCCGCAGTGTTCGCCGAACTGCGCCGCGTGCTCACGGAGTTGTTCCCGATGCTCGGCGGTACCCGCATCACCCACGAATGGGGCGGGCCACTCGGCGTCCCTCGGGATTGGTACTCCTCGGTGGGTTACGACCGCGCCACCGGTTTCGGTTGGGCCGGTGGTTACGTAGGCGACGGGGTCAGCACCACGAACCTGGCCGGGCGGACGCTCGCGGACCTGGTCCTCGGCGTGGAGTCGGACCTGACCGCGCTCCCTTGGGTCAACCATCGCTCGCCGGGTTGGGAGCGCGAGCCGTTTCGCTGGCTCGGGATCAACGCGGGACTCATGCTGCCCGCCGGCGCGGACCGCTTCGAGGCACGCACCAACCGCCGCTCCCGATGGCGCGAGAAGCTCCTCGCCGCACTCGTCGGCTGACCGCCTATTCCACGAGCACGGGACGGCCGGAGCTGAGGTCGAGTTTGGCGATGTGGAGGAGCCGGCTCTCCGGGTACCCCACTTTCGGTTCCTGGTACGCGTGGAAGACGATGCGCCGCTGCCCGTCCGGATCCACGAACACGGATGCACCGCCGGGTCCGGCGAGCGCGTCGTGGGACGCGAGGAGAGGCGCGGCGCCGCCGCGGTCACAGGGACCGACCGGGCTGAAACAGTGGGCGACTCCGGTCGCGTAGCGGCGCCCGTTCCAGTCGTTACCGGAATAGAACAGCCAGGCGCCGGTGCCGTCGACGACCATCGACGGCGCCTCCACCACCCCGCGTTCCCACTCGTGGTTCACGCCGAGTAGGTGCTTCGACGGTCCGGCCAGCGTGAGCCCGTCGGGCGTGAGCGGCGTCGCGAGGATCGCGGCCGGGCGCTCGTGCTTCCAGAGCAGGGTCAAGCCGCCGTCTGCGCCGACGACGGGCTCGGGGTCGATCGCGCCGTGGTCTCCACATTCCATCGGTGCGGTGGAGGTGTCGAGATACGGTCCGGTGACCACCGCTGACACCGCGCGCGAAATGCACTGGCGGCCGGTGAAGGTCTCGACGACCGCGTAGTACAGAACGAATCCTCCGGGACGAGCCAGAACCGCCGGCGCCCACGTCCGGCCCTTCCCGGCCCACGCGGGGAGTGGACCGAGGGCGTCACCCGCGGTGGCCCAGGCACCGTCGGCGGCTTCGCGCAGCATCTGGATGTTGCCGGCCGTGGCGTTCGTGCCGAACGCGTAACGCGAACCTCCCGACGCGAGGACGAAGGGGTCCGGGAAATCGAACGCGTACGTGGGTGGCGTCCCCTGGCCGGTGTCGTTGGCGCGCCGACAAACCTCATCGACGCTCTGGAGCGCCGCGATCGTGGCCGCGTTGTCGGCGCGCTGGATCGAATCGAGCGCGCGGCCGGCGCCGTCGAGACACTGACGCACGATGGAAACCTGTGCGTTCTGTCCGTCGCGCGTGGCCTGGGCCGCGTCACGGTCGCGGGCGGTGGCGTCGGCCTGCCGGGCGCGGTTGTCCGCCGACAGTTGCGCGCCGTCGTACGCGGCATCGGCCCGCCGCTGCGCGAGTCGGGCCCGAGTCACTCGCAGCTGAGCGTCCGTCCGCGCCGACTGGACGTCGGAAAGTGCATCGCGCGCTCGCGTCAATGCGTCGATGGATTCGCGCCGATCGTTCCACGCCGCGTTCACGTGCCAACTCGTCATGGACAGCGCAAGCACGGCCACGAGCCCGGCAATGAGCAGGGGACGTTGGCGCATCACGCCCCCACCGAACGGCACGCGCTCCGCACCCCGGCGAGGGTTTCCACACTCCTCGGGTCACCGACGCTCGCCTGGTTGAGCGCACGATTGATGCCGCCGAGACACTCCCGCATCGGCCCGATCTGCCCCCCGGCGACCCACGCCGCGAGCGCGGCGTCGTCCCGCGCGCTCTCCAGCGTGCGGATCTCTGCGGTGAGCCGATCGGCGACCTGGACGAGTTCGCTGGTGACGCCCCGTACCGTCGCAGTGGAACGTTCGATTTCACCGGCGCGTACCGTGGCCGTCACGAGCGCGCGCCGCGTGGCCGCCAGGTTCATCAGGGTTGTTCGCCGCGCCACGCGAGCCGCAGTGCGTTCGTCCATCAGAGATGCTCGCCGCCAAGTCCCCCCGCCGACGAGCGCGACCGTCACCAACAAAATTACGAGAAGCCAGCGCCTGCCTGTCGCCATCGAACCAGTCTGCCCCGCACCGGTTCGATTTTGGAGTCATGTCGGGTCGGGCGGGCTGGAATCAACGACGGGTTCAGTCCACCCCGTGCACGTGCCGATGCTCGCGGGTGGGCACCGACGAGACGCCGTGGACCGACCGGACGTTCCGGGTCATGGGTACCCACGCCCGCATTCTCGCTCGGGGTGAGCCGCCCGAAGCGGTGGACCGCGCGTGCGACTCGCTCGCCGGCTACGAACGGGCGTGGTCCCGGTTCCGGCCGGAGAGCGAACTGAGTCTCCTGAACGCGACCGGCGGTGGTCGCCCGGTGGTGGTCTCACCGTCCACCTTCTCGCTCATCGCCCATGCCGTCGACGCCTGGCACCACACCGGGGGTCGGTTCGACCCGACCGGACTCGCGGCGCTGCGGGGATGGGGCTACGACCGGGACTTCGCCGAGCTGGTGGGAGCGCCGGGCGCCGCTGAACCCGCTGAACCCGCTGAAGCTGTCGGCGCGCCGCTCGCCGGTTGTGCGGGGATCACCCTTGACCCCACGGTGCGCGCGGTCACGCTGCCGCCGGACACCGCGCTCGACCTCGGCGGCATCGGCAAGGGCTACGCGGCCGATCTCGTGGCGGCCGAGCTCATGGCTGCCGGCGCGCAGGCCGTGTGCGTCGACCTCGGCGGCGACCTGCGCGTGATGGGCCCGGGGCCCTACGACGGGGCGTGGGAGACGGTCTTCGATTCGCCTCCGCTCGCGGACCGGATCGGTCGGCTGCGGTTCGCGCGGGGCGCGGTGGCCACGAGCACGCGGCTCCGTCGTCGTTGGCGCCGCGGTGACGTCATGCTGCATCACCTGCTGGATCCGGCGACCGGCGCGCCCGCGGACTCGGGGCTCAGCACGGTCACCGTGATCGCGGGCGACGCCTGGTGGGCCGAAGTACTCGCGAAGGCGGCGTTCGTCGCCGGGCCCGAGACCGGACGTGCGCTCCTCGAGGCCGCCGGCGTGGAGGGCCTGCTCGTGACCGACGACAACCGGGTGGTCGAGACCGCGGGGATCGCGTCGTTCTACGGCGTACGCCCGATCACGTCTTGAGTAGGTATTCGCTGGTGGTGAAACTGCGCAGTGTCTCGAGATCGAGGAACGCGGTGACGCTGTCGAGCATGGCCGAGAGGTTCGCCTTCATGAGTTCACGGTCCTCGCCCGCGCAATAGAAAAGCATCGGATCAGTGAGGTGCTCGGGTGAGGGCCAGGCTTCTTCGACGATGCCCTCGATCGGCGGCGCGTCCGGGGTGAGCGCACGAACCACCGCGTTGCGCACGTAGCGCATCCGAGGTTGCATCGCCTCCGAGACCGGTGACTGCACGGTGTGCCAGTGCGTGATCCATTCTTCGGCGCTCACCGTCGCCGGTCGGCGCAAAAGGGTCACCATGACCACGCCGGGCGATCGCTCACCGTCGGGCCACGTCCTCGGTGACCCGTGCGCATTGCCGCCGTACTCGGTGTAGAGGGACTCGGTCACCAGGTACCCGGCGATGCGGCTGCATGCTTCCGTGAGCACTGCCTCGAACGGCGCCCGATCGTCGTAACGATCGAGCCAGATCGAGACCACGAGGAACGGTTGCGGATCGCTCTCGGGGGCCGGCATCGGCACCGGCACGTCGGCGTCCGCGTCGTCCACCTGGATCGAGAGACCGCGCGGGCGCAGCGCCAGCAGTTTCGGGACGACGGCGTTGCGGGCGAGTTCGCCGCGTTGCGTTGCGTCGAGTTCGGCGGGGGCCCAGCACAGGTACTGCAGTTTTTCCATCGTCGGACTCTGACACGCGGGCCGGTCCGGGTGCGGTTCCGGCGCCGCCACCCCTCGGCCGGTCCGGTCGTCGGGTCAGGTCGTCGGGTCAGGGTGCGACGGCGTCCGGGCCGAGGTGATCCGCGATCCAGGTCCGGAGCGGGACGTCGGCGTCACTCGGATCGAAGTAGCCGTTCGCGCCCGTCGCCGCGCCCAGCAGTTGTCGGCGGATCGGATCGCATCGGTCCCGGAGCTCGGGAAAGTCCATCGCCGATTTCGGTCGCAACCACCGATGGCTGTACCCGTAGAACAGGACGATCCGCGTGGTCTCGGAGTGGTTCGAGCTTGCCGAGTGCCAGAGGCGCCGATCGAACAGCAACCCCTCGCCGGCACTCGCGGTGATCTCCACTGCGGCATTCGGGTCGGCCGACCGCACTCGATGGCTTCCGGGCACGACACAGAAGTTGCCCATGCCGGGCGCAAGAAGATCGGTGAGGAAGTACGCCACCTTCACCGACACGCGCGGATGCACGACGCCCGCTTCGAAGTCGAGGTTCATCCGGTTGTTGTCCTGGTGGAACGCGTAGCCCCCGATCGGCGCGTCGGGGTGCCCCGGTGGGGTGACGACCAGTTGGGTGTGGAAGAGCGCGATGTTCCATCCGAGAACGCCGAACACCTTCGGGAACGTGGTCGGCCAGTCGATGAGATCGAGATACTCCGGCGCGCGGCCCACCAGGTCGTGCTGGTTGAGGTGTGCGAAACGCGACGTCTCGGGCCCGGCGTGGAACTCGTTCGCCGCGCGAGTGGCCAGGGCCGAGAAGCGTCCGACGGTTGCGGGGTCGAGCGCGTGCGGCACCACGAGGAATCCGTCGCGTTCGAACTGGTGGCGCTCGGCATCGCTCAACCGATGGTCAGCGGAACCCGCCGGCAGCGAGATCCGCTGGTTCACGACGCCTCATCTGCGGTGATCGGCGTGGCGAGGACGCGCCCGAGCGCTTCGGCGTCCCGAGTGATCCCCTCGAAACCGCGCGCATCTCGCGCATCGCCCACCACGTGCACTCGCAACGAGGCCGACGGCAGCTCGTCGGCCAGGGTCGATGCCGGGGCGGAGCGAACCGCAACGATCACCGTGGCGGCCGCGCAGGTGCGCGTCTCGCCACCGGGGTCGACGACGACGGCTCGGGGTGTGATCTCGATCACGGTCGAACTCCCGATCAGCTCGATGCCCGCGGCGCGCGCGTCGGCGACGAGGCGGAACCGACCGGGGAGGCCCAGCTCCGTGGCGAATACTGCGGTGGACTCGACCACGGTGACGGGCGCGCCGCGCGCCCGCAGCGCCATCGCAAGCGTGAGCCCCGGCTTGCCGCCGCCGAGCACCACGATCGGGCCGGCGTTCGCGCCGGTGATGCGGGTGGTGACCTCCGTCGTGAGGTCGACCGGTCGGATCACGTGGGGAAGATCGGCCCCCGGAACCGACGGAATGTGCCACCGTGGACCGGTCGCGATGACCACTTCCTCGAATCCGCCCGCGTTGACCGCGTCGGCGATCGTGTCGGTGGCGGCGGTCCGACCCAGCTCGACCGCCACACCGAGGCGGCCGACCTCCCCGATCAACCAAGCGTGGTGTGCGTCCAGGACGGGATCGAACCCGGCGATGTTGGTGAGGATCCCACCGAGTTCGGTATTGGATTCCCACAGCGTGACGAGATGGCCTTCCGCGCCCAGGACGCGAGCGGCTTCGAGCCCGGCCGCCCCGCCGCCGACCACGAGCACTCGAAGGGCTCGCTCCGGGCGCGGGAGTGCGGCTTCGTGTTCCCGACCCGTCGCCGCGTTCGCGACGCAGGCCAGCGACTCGTTGACGAAGATGTTGCCGATGCAGCGGTACTGGTAAAGGCAGGGGCGAATGCGCTCCGCCGTCCCCGCCGCGAGCTTGTTCACCAGGTCCGGATCGGCGAGCAGCTTGCGGCCCATCGCGACGAAGTCGGCGCGTCCCTCGGCGAGCACGGTCTCCGCCTCGACGGGTTCGAACCGTCCGAAGGTGATCACCGGCACGTCGACCACCTGCTTGACCGCGGCCGCGTAGTCGGCGAGATCACCCACGCGGTGCGGGGCGTAGGAGTCGGTGGGTCCGGTGGCGACGTCGAGGTTGGCGTACGCCGTGACATGGACGGCATCGAGGCCGGCGTCCACCGCGAGTTCGATCACGCGTTGTTGCTCGGCGAAGGTCTCGCCGTCGGGCTTGTGATATTCGAGCGCGTTGACCCGCATCCACACCGGGTAGTCGTGACCGACGCGTCGGCGGATCGCGCGCACGATCTCTAGCAAGAGGCCCGCGCGGTTCTCGGTGCTCCCACCCCACTCGTCGGTGCGGTGGTTGAGCGCGGGCGAGAGGAACTCGTCGATCAGATAGCCGTGACCGGCGTGGAGTTCGACGCCGTCGATCCCGGCACGCCGGCACCGGTCCGTCGCGTCCGCGAAGCGGTCGACGACGTGCGCGAGGTCGTCGTCGGTGGCGACTTGGTACTCCACGCGCGCGGTCGGCGACGCGTGCGGCGCCATGAACCCCGCGATCTCGGCCTCGGTCACCATCATCGACAACTCGTCGGGCCGCGACCGCTTGGGAATCGCGGGCACGAGCATCGGATGACCGCGCGCGATGTCGTAGCGCGCGAGCGCGCCGTTGTAGGTGAGCTGCGCGGCGACGCACGCGCCGTGCGCATGGACCCGGTCCGCGAGGGCGCGCAGGCCGGGGAGATACCGGTCGTCCGATGCGGCCACCTGGCGGGCGTCCACGCAGCCATCGGGATAGGCCACCGCCACCGAGCCGACGACGAGCAGGGCCGCGCCGCCCCGGGCCCGCGCTTCGAAGTACGCGAGCTGGGCCGGGGAGATGGACCCGTCGGCTTCGGCCAACGAGTCGCCCATCGGGGCCATGACGACCCGATTGCGCAACGCCAGGGACCCGATCGACCCGGGCGCGAGCAGGTGGGCGAAGTCGCTCAAGCCCGTCAACTTAGAGCGCCATCAGCGAGCCGAAGGCGAGGGACGACCACGGCGCGCTTGCACCGCCCCGATCCCCGAGCCGGGGCCCGAGCGGCCTGCGACGCCAGTCGCATGAGCGGAAAACCGAAGGTGAGGGGTACAGACCACCGACGGGGTCCGCGCCGACTCCCGAGCCGGGGCCCGAGCGGCCTGCGACGAAGTCGCATGAGCGGAAAGCCGAAGGTGAGGGGTACAGACCGCCGTCTGGGTGCGGGCCGACTCCCGAGCCGGGGCCCGAGCGGCCTGCGACGAAGTCGCATGAGCGGAAAAAGTAGTAGACAGTGTCTACGAAATAGTAGACACTGACTACATGACCGTGGTGGCCACCCTTAGTACTCGAACGCGGCTGATCGCGACGGCGCGGGACTACTTGGACGCGGAAGGTCTCGACGGCATCGGGCTGCGCGAGATCGCCCGCCGGGCGGGACTCTCTCACGGCGCTCCGCTGCGACACTTCCCCACCCTGGGTGCCCTGCTCGCCGCCGTCGCGGCCGAGGGGTTCCGGGATCTGCAGCGCTCGGTCGATCACGCGCTCGTACTCGCCGATCCAACGGCGCCACGGGAACGCCTCGCGGCCGCCGCGTACGGCTACGTCCGCTTCGCCGCCGCCAATCCGGGCGTGTTCGGCCTCATGTTCCGCTCCGACCTGTGTGACACCTCGGACTCCGAGTACGCCACCGAGGGTTCGGCGGCATTCGGCCAGCTCGTCGATCTCGTCGTGGACGCGCAGGCATCGGGGTTCCATCCCGGCGCGGTGCCCGCGGAGTTGGCGGGGGTGTTGTGGTCGACGATGCACGGACTCGCATCACTCCACCTCCACGACGCACTCGCGCCCACCACCGGACAGACCGACCTCGACGCACTCGTGCGTCTCGCCAACCTGCTCGCGTTCGGCGTGAGCACCCCACCACCGGAGGAACTCTCATGACCATCACCGAAGCGCCCATCACCGAAGCCCCCATCACCGAACCAGCCGTCACCGAACCGGTCGTCAGTACGAGCCCGTATCTGAGCGGCAATTTCGCCCCGGTCCGTGAGGAGGTGCGCGTCGACGATCTCCCCGTCACCGGTGCCATTCCCGAAGAGCTCGAAGGTCGGCTCCTCCGCATCGGCCCCAACCCGGTCGTCGATCCGGACCCGGCCAGCTACCACTGGTTCACCGGTTCGGGCATGGTGCACGGGCTCTGGCTTCGGGGCGGGAGAGCGGTCACGTATCGCAACCGGTACGTGCGCTCGGACTCCGTCGTCGACGCGCTCGGCGGCGCGCCCACTCCCGGCCCGCGCCACGGCATGGGCGACAACACCGCGAACACCAACGTCATTGCCCACGCCGGTACGACCTTCGCGATCGTCGAGGCCGGTGGCCTGCCGATGCAACTCACCGACGAGCTCGAGACCGTCGCCCGCTCGGATTTCGGAGGCACCCTGCCCGGTTCGTTCACCGCGCACCCAAAGCGTGATCCGCGCTCGGGTGAGTTGCACGCGGTCGTCTATTACTGGGAGTCGAACTCCATCCAGTACGTCGTCGTGGGAACCGACGGACGAGTGCGGCGCACCGTCGACGTGCCCACGCCGAAGAGTCCGATGGTGCACGATTTCGGACTCACCGAGTCGCGGGTCGTCCTCCTGGACCTGCCGGTCGTCTTCAGTCTGGAGCAGGCGATGAACGGCCGCTCGCTCCCCTACTCGTGGGATCCCGAATACGGCGCACGGGTGGGGCTCCTGAACCGCGAGGCCGACGCCGAATCCACCGTCTGGTGCGAGCTCGATGACCCCTGTTACGTGTACCACCCGCTCAACGCGTACGACGACGGTGACCGCGTGATCATGGATGTCGCGGTGCACCCGAAGATGTTCGCGAGTGATCTGAACGGTCCGAACGAGGGCCCGCCGGTGTTCGAACGCTGGACGATCAACCCGACGACGCGCTCGGTGGGCCGTGACGTGATCTCGGACCGACCCCAGGAGTTCCCGCGCGTGGACGAACGGCTCGTCGGCCGGAAGCACCGGTTCGGTTACACCGTCGCCGAGGGTCTCCAGCAGCCCGGCGGTCTGTTCAAGCACGACCTGGTTGCCGGCACGATGGAAACCCACGACGTCGGTAGCGGGCGTTCGTCGCAAGAAGGCGTGTTCGTGCCCAAACACGACGACGCGGCGGAGGACGAAGGCTGGGTCATGGCCTACGTCCACGATCCCAACCGCAATGCCGCCGACGTCGTCATCATCGACGCGCAGGACTTCACCGCACCGCCGGTGGCCACCATCCACCTCCCCGTGCGCGTCCCGTTCGGCTTCCACGGCAACTGGATCGCTTCCTAATTGCTCGTACGGGCGCCCGGGCGAGATTCTTTGCGAGC
>JANPMG010000111.1:0-2638 GCA_031422675.1 Acidimicrobiia bacterium
GATTTCCGCCACGATGTCCGCCGGACTTCGACCGGTGGTGTCCAGGATCACGGCTCCGTCGGCCGTGCGGAGCGGCGACACCGCGCGGTTCGAATCGGCGTCGTCACGGCAGGCCATCGCGGCCTGCACCGCTTCGAGCGAGACCGAGCGACTCGCGACGATCTCGTCCTGTTGGCGGCGGCGAGCGCGTTCCTCGTCCGACGCGGTGAGGAACACCTTGACGCACGCGTCCGGGAACACGACCGACCCGATGTCTCGACCCTCCACCACCCCGCCACCGCGGCGTTCCACCCAGTCGCGCTGACGCGCCACCAGCGCCGCCCGCACGCCAGGCACCGCCGAAACGACCGACACGACGCCGGTCACCGCCGGACCGCGGATCTCGGCCGAGATGTCGTCACCGTCGAAGGTGGTCACGCCGTCCTGCACTGCAATGACGGCGCCGCTCGCGACGGCGGCGACCGCGTCTTCGTCGGTGACGTCGATGCCGGCCCGCAACACGCCGTAGGCGACCGCGCGGTACATCGCACCGGTGTCGAGCATCTCGACACCCAAGGCGGTGGCAACGCCGAGCGCAATCGTGGACTTGCCCGATCCCGAGGGCCCGTCGATCGCGACGACGCCCGTGGCGCGCGTCTCCGACCCGGTCATGACGCGCCCATCAACGCATCGAGATCGGCGGCGAATCCGGGATAGGAAATCGCGGTGACGCCGAAGCCCCGCACCGTCGTCTCGCCACTGGCCGCCAGGCCCGCAACCGCGCCGGCCAACGCAATCCGATGGTCACCGTGACTCTTCAGCGACGCGCCGATCGGTGCACCGCCGCGGATCACAAGACCGTCCGGGCGCGCCTCGACGTGGATACCGAGCTGGGTGAGCTCCTGTTCCACCGTGCCGATGCGGTTGCTCTCCTTTACCGCCAACTCGGCCGCGTCATAGATCGTGGTCGTTCCCTCTGCGAAGGCGGCGGCCACCGCGAGCACGGGCAGTTCGTCGATGATCGATTCGTCACCGGCGATGTCGGTGGCGGCGAGCGGACCGCCGATCACGTGCACGTCGCCCACCGGCTCGCCGATTTCGTCACCGGTGATCGTGGTCTCGATCCGCGCGCCCATCCGGCGCAGCACATCCACGTACGCGATGCGCGCCGGGTTCAGACTCACCGACTCGATCACCAGATCCGAGCCCGGGACGATGCACGCCGCGACGATGAAGAAGGCGGCGGAGCTCGGGTCCCCCGGCACGGTCAGCTCGAACGGACTCGGTTCACCGGCCCGCACCCGAAGGACTCCGGGACCAACTGCCTCGATCGGTGCGCCGAGGGCGCCGAGCATCCGCTCCGTGTGGTCGCGACTCGGCGCCGGTTCCACGACCTCGGTGACGCCATCGGCCTGGAGTCCGGCGAGTACGAGCGCCGTCTTCACTTGCCCGCTGGCGGTCGCGAGCTCGTGTCGCATCCCGCGCAGGTCGCCGCCGCGGACCGCGATCGGGGCGAGCGTGCCGCCGGCGCGGCCGTCCACGTGCGCGCCCATGGTCGCGAGCGGATCCAGGACTCGGCGCATCGGACGCTCGCACAGGCTTTCGTCGCCGGTGAGGACCGACAGGAAGCTCCGCCCAGCAACGAGACCCGCCAGCATCCGCATGGTCGTGCCCGAGTTGCCGCAATCGATGACGCTCGTTGCTTCTCGCAGACCGTCGGCGCCGAGACCGCGCACCGTCACCGCATCGTCGGCGGCACGCACTTTCACGCCGAGCGCTTCGAGGCCGGCGGCGGTCGATGCCACATCGGCGCCGTTGGCCAGACCGCGGATCGTGGACCGGCCGTTCGCGATCGCAGCGAAGATCAACGCGCGGTGCGAGATGCCTTTGCATCCCGGCACGCGCACCCGGCCGCGCAACGGCCGGCCACCCACCACCGTGAGTTCCCTCGGCGCGTCGCTCACGAGACTTCCCCTCTTGGCCCTACGGGCGACCTCATGGCATCGTTCACTGTTTTGTCGTCCGCGATCTCGCTGCGACCGTCGTTCGCTCCGCTGCCGGTCGGGCCCCGCTCCGCCCGAACCGGCGGGAGTTGTTCAGCCGCGGGGCGTCGCTCACGTGATGTCCGTTCGGCTGACGTGGTAGCCGGCGTCGGTGAGGGCGGTCTCGAAACCGGCGGCGCCGCTCACCGGAACCACGAGGACGACCACACCGCCGTCACCTTCGATGGAGTGGGCGATCTCGATGTCCACGATGTTCACGCCGAGCCGGCCGGCCATGGTGGTGACCTCGGCGAGTACGGCCGGACGGTCCGGGACCGGAACCCGCAGTTCCGCCAGCGGGCCACGCACTCGAGCGACCGACGGCAGATTGCGGCGCGCGCGCCGACCCCGTTCCAACGTCTCGAGCAGCGCCGCGCCGTCACCGGCGTCGACCCATGCCCGCACGGCGTCCAGGGAGCTGCGGTACGCGTCGAGCGCGTCGAGGATCGCATCGCGGTTGGCCACACAGATGTCCGGCCAGATTCCCGGATGCCCGGCCGCGATGCGGGTCATGTCCCGAAATCCCCCGGCCGCCAAGCGCATCAGCAGCGCGTGTTCGTCGCTGCGGGTGGCGGCCACGTTCATGAGCGTCGTCGCCGCCAACTGTGGGACGTGAC
>JANPMG010000112.1:0-26466 GCA_031422675.1 Acidimicrobiia bacterium
CTCGACCGAGATCGCTCCGGTCGGGCAGGTGCGGATCGCTTCTTCGACGTCACCACGACGGTCTTCGGCCGGCTCTTCCTGGAGCACGTACAGGAAGTTGTCGTCCCGCACCTCGAAGATGTCGGGGGCGACGCCCATGCACACCGCGTTGCTCTTGCACTTGTCGAAGTCGACGACGATCTTCATGACGATCCTCCTGGGGGACGGCAGGTCCCCGGCAAGCTACAACGCCGGATCGGGCGCGGGACCCGGGTGGGGTGGAGGTGCGCGAAAGCCGACTCCGGCGCCATACTGACCTCGTCAGCTCTCGCCCCCACCGATCGGATGTGCCTGTGCCCGCGCGCCCCGTCGCCGCCCGCGCCGCCCGCGCCGCCCGCGCCGGCGGTGAAGCACTCCCCTTCGACGTCTCCGGTCGCCCGCTCGCACTCCGAGCCGTCGACCTCGACGCGTTCCTCCACCCCAAGACGATCGCGTTGATCGGCGCGTCCGAACAGTCGGCGAAACCCAACACTGCGATGACCCGGAAGTTCGACGCCTGGGCGCGCGCGAACGATGCCACCTTCTACCCGGTCCATCCCCGCTACGAGACCATCCTCGGCCATCGCGTCTACCCGTCGCTTGCCGACGTCCCCGGCGCCATCGACCTCGCCATCATCCTGACCGGCCAAGCGGTGGACACCTTCGAGGAGGTGCTCGCGAGCCCCGCGAAGTTCGCGGTGATCTTCGCCGCCGGATTCAGCGAGACCGGGAAGGCCGGCGCCGCGCTCGAACAGCGTCTCGATGCGCTGGTGAAGAACGGTGACGTCCGCCTGCTCGGGCCCAACACGAACCTCAATGCGTTCGAGGACTTCCGTCAGGATCTGCCCGGACCGTCGATCGCGCTCGTGACCCAGTCCGGTCACCAGGGTCGGCCCGTCTTCCAGGGCCAGGAGATCGGTATCCGCCTCTCCCATTGGGCGCCCACGGGCAACGAAGTCGACCTCGAGTTCGCGGACTTCGCCGCCCATTTCGCCGACCAATCCGAGGTCGGCGTGATCGCCAGTTACATCGAGGGGTTCAAGGACGGCCGGACCCTCATGCTCGCCGCCGATCACGCCGCGCAGCTGCGCAAACCGATCGTCATGGTCAAGGTCGGCCGCACCGACGCCGGCGCGTCGATGGCGCAGAGCCACACCGGCCACCTGACCGGCTCGGACGCCATCACCTCCGCGGTGTTCCGCCAGTTCGGTGTGACCCGCGTCGACGGTCTCGACGAGTTGCTCGAGGTCTCCGCCGGCCTGGCCCGCACCCGCCCGGCGCGCCCTCCCACGTGGGCGACGCGCGGCCGTGAACCCGGCGTGTGCGTCTACGCGATCTCGGGCGGGACCGGCGCCCACATCGCCGACATGATCGCCGCCGCGGGGCTGGCGCTCCCCGACCTCACGAAGAAGACCCAGCAGCGGTTGCACGACGGCCTCATCCCGGCCTACCTGCGCGTCAGCAATCCGGTCGACTGTGGTGGGCCGCCGGTCGCCGACGCGCGCGGGCGCCAGATCCTGGACGTGATCGTGGCCGATCCGAAGGTCGACATCATCGTGGTGCCGATCACCGGGGCCGTCGCCGCGTTCTCGAAGCCGTTCACTCGGGACCTCGTGGCGGTGGCTACCACCACCGAGAAGCCGATCTTCGTGGTCTGGGGCGCGCCGCCGGGAACCGACGACACGTACTACTTCCAGCTGCTCGACGGCGGCCTCCCGGTGTTCCGCACGTTCGGGAACTGCGTCACCACCATGCGTGCGTACGCCGACTACTGGCGGTTCGCGCACCAGTACGAGTCGCCGTTCGTCGACGCGCCGGTCACGCCACTCCCGGCCGCCAAGAAGGCCCGAGCCATCATCGAGCAGGCCGAGCCGGGCACTGCGCTCTCGGAATGGCAGAGCAAGCAGGTCCTCGCGGCGTACGGAATCAGATCGTCGAAGGACATGCTCTGCGAGACCGCCGCCGCGGCGGTGAAGGCCGCCGCCGCGATCGGTTATCCCGTCGTGATGAAAGTGTCGTCGCCGGACCTGCTCCACAAGAGTGATCTCGGCCTGGTGGAGGTGGGCGTCGGCTCCGCCACGGAGGTCCGAGCGGTCTACGCCCGCCTGCTCGCCAAAGCGAAGCGCGCCGGCGGGAAGCAGGTTCGCATCGACGGCGTCCTCGTGAGCGAACTCGTGAGCGGTGGAGTGGAGGCCGTCGTCGGGATCTCTCAGGACGACCTGTTCGGGCCCGTGGTCATGGCCGGGCTGGGCGGGATCTTCATCGAGGTCCTGGGCGACGTGACCTTCCGGGTTCCTCCGTTCGGCGCCGACCAAGCCGGCGCCATGCTCGAGGAACTCGCCGGTTCACCGTTGTTCGACGGCGTACGCGGCGCCAAGCCCGCCGACCGCGCGGCCGTCGTCGACGTGATCATGCGCGTACAACGCATGGCGATGGACCTGGCCGACGTGCTCGGCGAGTTGGATGTCAACCCGCTCGTCGTCCGACCGAAGGGCGCGATCGCTCTCGACGCACTCGTCGTGCGGGCCGCGAGCACCAGAACACCACTCACGAAGACATCACCGGCGAGAAGGTAGGAACGTGGACGACGCAACGCAGGCGAAGGCCGAGACCGAGCTGCTCGCCGAACTCTCCGCCGGCGTACTCCGGCTCACGATCAACCGACCGGACGCGTCGAACTCGATCCCGTTTTACGTGCGTGACCGACTCATCGAACATTTCCGCGATGCCAACACGGACCTCGCGGTGCGCTGCATCGTCCTCACCGCCGCGGGCGACCGGCACTTCTGCACCGGCTCGGATCTGCGAATCCGGCCGCCGATGCCGCCGAAGCCCGAGGGTGCGCCGGACTTCGTGGCCGGCAGTGCGGTGAACATGATGCGCTCCGGGTTCCAGCAACTCATGGAGCGGATGCAGGACTGCCAGAAGCCGATCATCGTCGCGCTGAACGGCACCGCGGCCGGGGGTGGCGCGATGTTGACGCTCGCCGCCGATCTGGTGATCGCGGCGGAGACAGCGAAGATCGTCGACGTGTTCGGGAAGCAGGCCCTCATCCCCGACGGCGGCTTCCTCTATCTGTTGCCGCGCATCGTCGGTACGCACAAGGCGGCCCAGATCGTGTTCCTTGGCGACACCATCTCGGCCACCGAAGCCTCCGAGCTCGGCATCGTGAACCGCGTCGTCCCGCCCGCGGATCTGCGAGCCGCCACCGATGAATGGGCCACCCGGATCGCCGCCAAGCCCACCAAGGTGCTCGGGTGGGCGAAGAAGCTCCTCCACGACGCCACCGAGCTGGCCCGCACCGCGACCCTCGAGCACGAAGCGATGTTCATCGAGATCAACCAAGGCACCGAGGACGGCAAAGAGCGGATGGCCGCCATGATGGAGAAACGCGACCCCGTCTGGCGCGGCTTTTGACCCCCGACCGACCGACCCCACAGTCGCACGAGCGGAAAACCCGAAGCGAGGCGTTGCCACCGACCCCGGAACCCCCAACCCGCCGAGCGGGGCCCGAGCGGCCTGCGACGCAGTCGCACGAGCGGAAAACCCGAAGCGAGGCGCTGCCACCGACCCCGGAACCCCCAACCCGCCGAGCGGGGCCCGAGCGGCCTGCGACGCAGTCGCACGAGCGGAAATGAAGGATCGCACTGCGGTGGTCGGGATCGGGCAGACCGCGTACGGCACGGGCCTGGCGGATTCCGAGCTTTCCCTTGCCTGCCAGGCCATCAGCGCCGCGATCGACGATGCCGGTCTGGTCCCCGCCGACGTCGACGGATTGGCGATGTTCTCGATGGAGGACGGCCGCGAGGTGGACGTCGCGCGGAATGTCGGCCTCGGCGACATCACCTTCTTCTCCCAGGTCGGCTTCGGCGGCGGCGCAGGCTGTGGCGTCATCGGCCAGGCCGCGATGGCGGTAGCCGCGGGCCAGTGCAGCACCGCAGTGGCCTGGCGCGCGCGCAAACGCGCCGCGAAGGCGAGTCGACCCTGGGCGCAGGTCGGCGCCCGCCTCGCGGGCCATCAGCAGTGGAGCCGCCCGTTCGGTGTCCTGCGTCCGGTCGACGAGATCGCGATGCTCACGCGGCGCGCCATGCACGAGTACGGCTACACCCGTGACCACCTCGCGAACGTGGCGCTCGCGTTCCGCAAGCACGCGAACCGCAATCCGACCGCGACGATGCACTCGAAGCCGCTCACCCGTGAGCAGTACATGGACGCGCGCTGGATTTCCGAGCCCCTCTGTCTGTTCGACAACTGCCTCGAGACCGACGGCGCGCTCGCGGTGGTCATCACCAGCGCCGAGCGAGCACGGGACCTGCCCCAGCCGCCCGCATACATTCATGCGTTCGCGCAGAGCATCCCCCGTCAGCACCAGGTGATGACGAACTACTTCTGCGAGGACCCACTCGTCGGTCCGGCATGGGCGTGCGCGCGACTGTTGTGGGAACGCGCAGACTTCGCGCCGGCCGATGTCCCGGTTGCGCAGCTCTACGACGCGTTCAGTCCGCTGATTCCGCTCTCACTGGAGGGCTACGGGTTCTGCGGGCGTGGCGAGGGCGGCGCGTTCACCGACGCCGGTGCGCTGGAATGGCCTCACGGTCGCCTGCCCACCAACACCTCGGGCGGCGGGATGTCGGAGGCGTACGTGCACGGGTTCAACCTCGTGCTCGAAGGTGTCCGTCAGATCCGGGGTACGTCCGCCAACCAGGTCACCGACCCGGCCTGCTCACTCGTCACGAGCGGCGAAGGCGTCCCCACCTCCGCGATCCTCTTCCGGAGGTAGCACATGACCAGAGCGGAGCGACGGAAACTCCATCTCTCAGCGGTTCGCGTCGCGCCGCGTGGTCCGTCCGGCCCACCCCGCAGGGGCAGGAGGACTGAGTGATGTTCGTGTTGCCTGACCTGGACGACGAGACGGCGGCCGAGTTCTGGGCCGGCACCGCGCGCGGCGAACTCCTGGTCCAGACCTGCGGGTCGTGCGGCGCATGGCGGATGCCACCGCGCCCGATGTGTCCGACGTGTCAGTCGATCGCGGTGACGTGGGTCCCCACGAGCGGGCAGGGAACGATCTGGTCGTTCATCGTGGCGCACCCACCACTGCTGCCGGCCTACGCGGAGCTCGCGCCGTACAACGCGATCGTCGTCGCACTCGACGAGCATCCGACCATCCGGTTCGTCGGCAACCTCGTCGCAACACCGGCCGGCGCGATCAATGACATCGACCCCGGAACCATCGTTATCGGCGAACCGGTCCGGGTCGTGTTCCAGACGGTGGAGGATGTCGCGCTCCCCCGCTGGATCCGGCACCCGGTCGAAGCGCCGGCTTAGACGCCGAGTCGGTGACGGGACGCCTCGATCGCCTCGATCGACTCGGCCAGGCGAACCAGCTCCTGGGGGTCGAGATGATCGATGAGACTGCGCCGTACCGACGCCACGTGAGTGGGCGCAGCAGCTTCGAGCTTCTCCATCCCTTCGGCGGTGAGCACCGCGAGCATCGCTCGCCGGTCACAGGCCGACGGCTCGCGAGTCACATACCCCTTCTTCGCCAGGCCGTCGATCCGGCGGGTCAACCCGCTCGGTGACAGCCGCAAGGCCGCGGCGAGATCGCACATCCGTAGGCGATGGTCGTCGGCCTCCGACAGGTGAACCAGCACGGCGTATTCGCCCTCTTTGAGCCCATGGCCATCGACCAGGGCCTCGTCGATCTCGGCGAGCAGCGAGACCGTGAGTTGGACGAAGGCCCGCCATGCCCGCATCTCCTCGCGGGTCAACCAGTTCGGCGCCTCGGATGGGCTTGTTTCCATGGTCAGATCCTACCGGAAAACAATTTCTACATCAACTATTGCAATGCGAACTACTCTGTGCAATACTTCGCTCTGCAAGCATCTCGCAAGCATCCACCGAGGAGGACCCCATGACCACCGCGACGACCCCCCGCACCGGCCGACTGGCCGAGCTGACCCCCGGCGTCTGGACCGTCGACACGGCCCATTCCACGATCGGTTTCACCGCCCGCCACCTGATGATCACGAAGGTCCACGGCCGCTTCGCCGACTTCGACGGATCGGTGACCATCCCGGACAACCCGTTGGATTCGAAGGTCGAGGCCACCGTGCGCCTGGCGTCGGTCGACACCGGCAACGCCGATCGTGACGCCCACCTGCACTCCCCGGACTTCTTCGACACCGAGGCCCACCCCGAGATGACGTTGCGGTCGACCGCGGTGTCCGAGCGCGGGAACGACTACGTCCTGGCTGCCGATCTGACCATCGCCGGCGAAACCCACCCCGTCGAGTTCGTGCTGGAGTTCGACGGTGTCTCCACCGACCCGTTCGCCAACCAGACCCGGGCCGGATTCTCGGCCGCCACCGAGATCAACCGCTCCGACTGGGGCCTGCGCTTCAACCTGACCCTGGACACCGGCGGCGTCCTCGTATCGGAGAAGATCAAAATCGAGCTGGACATCCAACTGATCCTCTCGGAGTCGTAACCCGTTCAGCCCCGGGCCGCGCCCCAACACGAAACAGCCCGACGCGAAACAGCCAGACGCGAAACGGCCGGTCCCCTGCGGGACCGGCCGTTTCATTTTCCGTCCTCGACGGGCCGACGGGGGGATCGACCCGGAGTACGAGACTCAGACCACCAGATTCAAGCGGCTCGTCGTTGCGGCGCCGATTCGGACTTGTTCCGCAACGCGCCGAGGGTCCGTTCCCAGCCCAGCTGGCGCTCGATCCAGCGGCGGGCGTCACGCTGGGACGACCGGGTCGGCAGTACGGGAGTGCTCGGGGTACTCGGGGTGCTCATCGCAACATCCATCGATTCCACCTAGACTTGTGTGACAACACTGAGAGTAAACACTCTCAGTGTGTACGCTGTCAAGTTCTATGACTGTCGTCACACCGGGTGAAACCGCTCGAGTCGGAGGAGGTGGTGACCGATGGGCTGGCGCATCGATGCTCTCGCACGCGAGGCCGACATCACCGTGGACACGATCCGCTTCTATCAGCGCGAAGGCCTGCTGCCGGCCGCCGAGCGCGTGGGCCGCACCAAGGAGTACAGCACCGAACACCTCGATCGGATCCACCAGATCCGTGACCTGCAACAGCGCCGATTCTCGCTCGCGGCGATCAAAGCGCTCCTCAACTCGGACCGCCAGGACCTCGTCGACGGCATTTTCGCCGGTGAGGGCGGGCTGTCCTATTCCTACGCCGACCTGATCGAACGGTCGAACCTGGACGAGGGCACCGTCGACCGCCTCCGCGATCACGGGCTGCTCCGCGATCCGGCCGAGTTCGGCCGCGCGGCTTATGACGCAACCGACCTCGACGTCCTGCGGGCCATCAGCGAGCTGACCAAGCTGAACCTGCCCGACGACGTGCTCGTCGAACTCGCGTCGATCTACGTCGAAGGCGTGGAAGCAATGCAAGGCCAGGTGCTGGAACTGTTCTCCGGCACTCGGGGTCGAACCTGGGATCCCGCCGAACTGGCTGCGTTCCAACGCTCGGTCGCCGCCTCGGCCGGTCAGTTGCTCCCGCTCGTCACCCGCATCGTCGAGTACGTCCACCAACGCACGCTCCAGCGCCTCACCCTCGGCGCCATCGAACGCGCGCACTAACCCCCCACCCCGTCACCGCAACTCGCGCCAAATACGCAAGCCATGACTTGCGTTTGATGCGTTGGTTCGGCCCGGTCATCGTCCGAGTCATCGTCCGGGTCGGCGCCGGCGACCCGCCGATACGCTCACCCCGGTGCCAGGAAATCCCGTCCCGCTCGGTTCGACACTGCTCCAGCACACCTTCGTCGTCGACCTGACGGCCGAGCCGGGCGCGATGGCCGGCCGGATGCTCGCCGATCTCGGCGCGGACGTCGTCCGACCCGAACCTCCGAGCGGTGACCCGCTCCGGGCGCTCCCCCACCGGTTCGCGGCTTGGACCCACCGCACTCGGATGGTCCCCGTCTCGGGACCCGAGGACCCGGCGCTGGCCGAGCTGCTCGGGCGCGCCGATGTCGTCCTCGACACCCCCGCTCATCCCGGCGCCTGGGCCCTCGACCCGGCGACGGCACCGCAGGCGGTCTGGGTGAGCGCGACGCCGTTCGGTCTCACCGGCCCTCGTGCCCATTGGCGCGCGTCGGACCTCGGGGTGATGGCAGCCAGCGGGAACATGTACTGCACCGGCGACCCCGACCGCGCCCCCGTGCGGTGTTCCGAACCATCGGGCTACGCCCACGGCGCCGCCGAGACCGCGTTCGCCGCGCTGACGGGACTGGCCAGCGGGCGTCCGCAGCGGATCGACCTCTCGATGCACGAAGTCGTCGCAGTCGCGAACATGGCGACGGCGGCGCGCTTCCCGGTCACCGGCTTCCGCGGCACCCGGCGCGGCGCGAACATCGGCAAGACCCGCGAGATCTGGCCGACCACCGACGGCTTCGTGAGCTTCGGGCTGCGCGGTGGCCGCGCCCGTCTCGCCAGCCTCGAGACCCTCACCCGGCTCGTCGACACCGAGACGATGCGAGCCATCGATTGGGAGACGTTCGCACCGAACACCACCCCGGCGGAGACGCTGGCGGACATCGAACGAGACGTTGCCGCCTTCTTCTCGCAGCACTCGATGTCCGAGCTGTACGACATCGCGTGTGAGACCAACCTGATGCTCGCGCCGATCAACTCACCGAAGGAGATCCTGGCGAGTGCGCAACTCGAGGCTCGGGACTTCTTCGAGTTCACCGCCGACGGCCGCTCGATCCCGCGCTCGTTCGTCACCGTCAGCGCTCCGACCGATGCCCCGGCACCTCCACCGGTCACGACTCGCCGGCGCGCGTCACAATCCGCGTCTCGCCACGAGCCGGGCCGCGTTGCGCCCGCACGCGGGGCGTGGTCCGGTACCAACATCATCGAGTTGGGTTCGGGCGCCGCCGGCCCGATCGCCACCCGTTACTTCGCCGAACACGGCGCCACCGTGCTGCGAATCGAATCGCGGAGTCGCCCGGACTTCCTCCGCGTCTACGCGCTGGGCCCCGACAACCCGCACGGCCTCGAAGGCGCGCCGATGTTCGACGGGCTCAACCCGTCGAAGCGTGATGTCCTGTTCAACCTGAAGCACCCGGCCGCGATCGCGCTGGTGCGCCGCCTCGTGATCGAGTGGGCCGATGCCGTCGCCGAGAACTTCGCGCCGCGCGCGATGAAAGGATTCGGTCTCGACTATCGCTCCCTCGCGGCGGACGCGCCCGATCTCGTGATGGTGAGTGCGTGTTTGAACGGCCAGACCGGACCGCACAAGGATTACCCCGGTTTCGGCGGTCAGGGCTCGGCCCTCGCCGGCTACAACTTTCTCACCGGCTGGCCGGACCGCGAGCCCATCGGCCCGCACGCCACGATCACCGACTCGCTGGCGCCGCGATTCGTGGCCACCGCCCTGGCCGCGGGCTTGTTGCACCGCCGCGCCACCGGCGACGGGGTCTATCTCGACATCAGTCAAGTGGAAGCTGCGATCTACTCCCTCACCCCCTGGCTCCTGGATTTCCAAGCGACGGGCGTGGCCCGCGGCCGGACCGGCAACCACGACGAACAGGCCGAGATCCACGGCGCGTTTCCTTGCGCCGACGCGTCCGACGGAGCCGACGACACCGTCGCCGACCGGTGGATCGCCATTGCGGCCTGGACGCCGGACGAGCGTGATCGACTGTTCGCGATCACCGGCCCCGACGTCGCGGCCTACACGCGGACCCGCCAGGCGGTCGCGATCGCCGAAACCCTTCAGCGGGTTGGTATCGAGGCGGTGCCGGTGCAGGACTTCGGCGATCAGCACACCGACCCTCAAGTGGCCCACCGGGAACATTTCGTTCCGTTGACGCACCCGGTGATGGGCCCGGGCCTCTACGAGCACAACGGGTTTCGGCTCTCGGATGCCCACGTCGGTTACGACCGGTCGGGGCCCACCCTCGGCCAAGACCAGGAGTGGGTGCTCGGCGAGCTTCTCGGCCTCTCGCCCACCGAGCAGGCCCGCCTCGCCGCAGAGGGCGCGTTCGACTGACCGCGCGTGTGACTGACGAACCCGGGGTGACGGACGCGATCATCGCCGACGACGGGTAAACTCGGCGCGCATCTGATGCGCTCACTCACACCCTTCGAACTCGTCGACGCTCACGCACTCGACCTGCCTGCGATCGACCTCACCACGCCGGGGATGAACGACGCCGTCGCCGGTTTCGACCGTCACATGTTCGAGGCCCGCTACGCAGAGCTCGGGTTCGGTCTCGGCACCGTGGCCCGACGCCAACACCGCGACGACGCGTGGTGGGAAACGCCCGCCGGCATGATCGCCGCCGTCGCCGGCATGCTGCTCGTGCTCGTGATCTCGATCACCGGCTGAGCGCGGGTTATTTGCGCAGACGGGCAATCAAGTTGAACTGCTCGGTCACGACCGCGGCGCCGGACTCCGCGTCCGTCCACTCGGTACAGATCACGACGAACGTCATCGTGGCCGCGTCGGTGTTCTTCTCGTAGACGTCGACCACTTCACCGCGGCCGAGCAGTACATCTCCGACCACCGGCGTGCGGTGGTACGTGAACTCCTGCTCACCGTGGAGCACCAGAGCACCCTGGCCATGCAGCGCGCCCATGACGGCGTGCATCGGATTCGTTCCGCTGGTGGGGTCGTCGGGCTGATCTTCGGCGAACGCGCCCCAGAAGCCGGCAGCGAACGTGAACGTCGGTGGCGCGGGTAGGTCCTCGAACCCGGCGGCGTGCGCCGCCCGCCGATCTCGATAGATCGGGTTCGTGTCGGTCACCGCAGCCGCGAACGCCGACACCGGCCCGCGTTCGATGGTGACCTTCCACGCGCCGGTGGGCTTGCCGATGATGCTCGTGTCCATCAATCCCGCTCTCGCGCCTTCGGCGCAGGCCGCTCGGGCCCCGCCTCGGACATTCCATCTGACCGGCGTGTCGCGCCGGGTCCTCGGCTTCATTCCCGCTCTCGCGCTTCATTCCCGCTCTCGCGCCTTCGGCGCAGGCCGCTCGGGCCCCGCTCGGACCAACGACATGATGCACGTCGGTTTGCAGTCCTCGCTTCGACATTCCCGCTCTCGCGCCTTCGGCGCAGGCCGCTCGGGCCCCGCTCGGACACTCCATCTGACCGGCGTGTCGCGGCCTGGTCCTCGGCTTTGGCATCGCTGGATTGACGCTCGCTACGGTGACGCGAACTCAGTGTTCTCGTCGGGGGAAGGAACGCGCAAATGGGCATGCTCGACGGCAAGGTCGCGATCGTGACGGGAGCCGGCAACGGTGTCGGTCGCGGTGAGGCGGTGTTGCTCGCGGCGCATGGAGCGAAGGTCGTGGTCAACGATCTCGGGGGATCCGTGGACGGCTCCGGATCAGACCAACGCGTCGCCGACGAAGTCGTCGACGTCATCACGCGCCGCGGCGGCGAGGCCGTCGCGAACTATGACTCGGTTGCCGACTACGAGGGCGCCGGCAACATCGTCACCACTGCTATCGACGCGTTCGGGCGGCTCGACATCCTCGTGAACAATGCGGGCATCCTGCGCGACAAGATGATGTTCTCGATGACGCCCGAGGACTTCGATGCCGTGGTCAAGGTGCATCTCTACGGCTCGTTCAACACCATGGCGCACGCATCGGCGTACTGGCGGAGCGAGTCGAAAGCCGGTCGCCAACCCAGCGCGTCGATCGTGAACACCGTTTCGTCGGCCGGACTCCAGGGCCAAGCGAGCCAGATCAACTACGGCGCAGCCAAGGCCGGAATCGCGGCCATGACGATCATCGCCGGACTCGAGCTCGCTCGTTACGGCGTGCGGGCAAACTGCGTCGGCCCGGGCGGCTTCACCCGGATGGTCGGCCAGGCGATGCCCGGAATCGAGTTGAAGCCGGCCGACGAATACGAAGAGTTCACGCCGATGAACCCGGGCAACTCCGCGCCGGCGGTGGTCTTCCTCGCGTCGGACGAGTCCAAGCCGCTCACGGGTCAGGTGCTCCGGATGGTCGGCAACTCACTCTGCGTCTACCAACCCTGGGAGATGGGCGAGGAGTTCTACGCCACCGACAAGGACGGCAACGCCACCCAGTGGGATCCGGCCGACATCGGGCGGATCCTCGGGCGCTACCACTTCAAGACCATGAACGCCGGCATCGACGCGCAGCGGCGCAAGTAGTCTCCGCCGCTCGTGGGATTCCAACCTGACTTCACCACCCTCGGCTACGAAGAGCGCAACGGCGTCGCGTACGTCACGCTCAACCGACCCGAGCGGCACAACGCGTTCAACTCGCTCATGCAGAAGGAGTTGCACGCGCTCTGGCGTGGCTTGCGCCGCCATGACGACGTGCGCTGCGTGGTCCTCACGGGCGCCGGCGACAAGGCGTTCTGCACCGGCATCGACCGGATGGAACAGATGGGCGGCGACACCGACGCCACCACCGACGACGACATCGTCGGTTCGGGCTCCACGCCCTTCATGTTCAACGATCCCGGCGACAACATCGGACCGAAGTCGTGCGACCTCTGGAAACCGGTCATCGCCGCCGTGAACGGCATGGCGTGCGGCGGCGCGTTCTACATGTTGGGCGAAGTCGAGTTCATCATCGCCGCCGACCACGCGACGTTCTTCGATCCACATGTCACCTACGGCATGACCGCGGCGTACGAACCGATTCACATGTCCGGGATCATGCCCTTCCCCGAGATCATGCGCGTCTCACTGCTCGGCAATCACGAACGCATGTCGGCGCAACGCGCGCACCAGATCGGCATGGTCAGCGAACTCGTCCCGGCCGCCGAGTTGATGGACCGGGCAACATGGGCGGCCGAGGCAATCGCCTCGGCGCCGCCACTCGCCATCGAGGGCACCGTGCGGGCGCTCTGGGGCGCGCGCGAACACGGCCAACGCGAGGCCGTCCGACTCGGCTACGCGTACGTCGCGATGGGAACGAGCGCGGACTCCATCGCCGAGGGGCAACGGACCTTCGAAGCCGGCACCCGCATCGAATGGAACCTCCGTTGACTTTCCACGGCAGCCGACGCGACCCGAACGGAGGCCGCAGGCCGGAGCGAGCAGTCGCGGAGCGAGCCGACACGGCACGCGCAGGATCTCGCCCGGGCGAGCGGAGCGACCAATGAGGGTGGCGATCGTGGGCGCGGCGTTGTCGGACTGCGGACGCGTCGACACGAAGTCGCCGTTCGAGCTGCACTACCAAGCCGCGTCGCGCGCCATCGCCGATGCCGGGCTCACCAAGGCCGACATCGACGGACTCGGTTCCACCGGAATGGGTCTGATCGCCCCGGTCGAAATCGGGGAATACCTCGGACTGCGGCCCACCTGGATCGACAGCACCGGCGTCGGCGGTGCGGCCTGGGTCGTCATGGCCGAGCACGCGGTCGAGGCCATTCGAGCGGGGCACGCGGAGGTCATCGTGTTGGTCTACGGGTCCACCACCCGTGCCGACCTCAAGGCCCGTCGGCGCACGGCGAACCTCAGCTTCGGCGCGCGGGGTCCGATCCAGTTCGACGCACCCTACGGACACGCCCTCATCGCGAAGTACGCGATGGCGACGCGGCGGCACATGTACGAGTACGGCACGACGATCGAGCAGCTCGCCGAGATCGCGGTGTCGACGCGCTACAACGCCGGGCTCAACCCCGACGCGTATTACCGCGAACCCATCACCATCGACGACGTCCAGAGTTCGGCGATGATCGCCGACCCTCTCACCAAGCTGCACTGCTGCATCCGCTCCGACGGCGGCGGCGCCATCGTCCTCACGAGCGAGGCGCGCGCTCAGGACCTCGCCCAGACGCCGGTGTACGTGCTCGGATCCGGTGAGACGTCGAGCCACACGACCATGAGCGAGTGGGACGACTTCACGCTCTCGCCCGCGATCGAATCGGGCCGGCTCGCGTTCGAACGGGCCGGGCTCTCCCCCGCCGACGTCGACATCTGCCAGATCTACGACGCGTTCACCTCGATGGTCCTCATGTCGCTCGAGGCGCTCGGGTTCTGCGAACGGGGCGAGGGCGGCGCATTCGTCGAGGACGGCAAGCTCCGCGTGGGCGGTGCCCTCCCGACCAACACCGATGGCGGCGGATTGTCGGCGTGTCATCCGGGGATGCGCGGCATGTTCCTGATGGTCGAGGCGGTCCGTCAACTTCGCGGCGAGGCCGGCGAACGCCAGGTCCCCGACGCGCGAGTCGCCTGCGTCAACGGCACCGGCGGCTGGTTCTCGTCCGCCGCCACCCTCCTCCTCGGCCGGGACTGACGCCGCCCGCTCGAATCCGGCCGCTGGATTCTGGCCGCCGCCTCGGTTTCGGCGTCCTGAGGTGCTGCGGAGCAGCACCGGTGGACGCCAAAACCCGGGGGTGGGGTGGGGTGAGGCGGGTGTGCGAATCTTCGGGCCATGATCCCCGAGATCGCCCGCGCTGCGGCCCGTCGGTTCGGCGACGCCCCCGCCTACGTCGCGCCCGAGGGTTGGGCGATGAGCTACAACGACGTCGACCGACTTTCCGATCGCGTGGCCGCGGGTTTCACCCATCGCGGCGTCGGCGTCGGCGATGTGGTCGCGCTGGTCGTACCGCCCGGCATCGAATATCTGGTCGGGTACATCGCGGCGGCGAAGATCGGCGCGGTCACGGCCGGCGTCAATGACCGTCTCGCATTACCCGAGCAGGCGGCCGTCCTCGGGCGCGCGGAGCCCCGGCTCGTCCTGACCGCAGCCGGTGCGCCGGATCCCGGTTTCGCCGCGGAGCCCGTCGTCGGCGCGGAGCATCCGGGCGCGGTGCTCGCGTCGCTGCAACGCGACGAGACCGTCGTGCCGCTTGCCGCGCATGATGACCGCGCGGTGGCCATCGTGTTCACGTCCGGCACGACCGGACAACCGAAAGGCGCGCTCTACACGAACCGTCAACTGAGCTTCATCACCGCGACCGATGTCGGTGGGGTCTGGGGCGGCGGGTCACGCGCTCTCAGCGGCACATCGTTCGCGCACCTCGGATTCATGACCAAACTTCCGGGCAACCTCATGCGCGGCGGCACCACCTTCATCATGCGCCGTTGGCGCGCCCGCGCGGCGCTCGAACTCATCGCCCGGGAACGGATGAACACCGTCGCCGGGGTGCCCACCCAGTTGGCGCTCATGTTGGCCGAACCCGACTTCGACGCCTTCGATCTGGCCGTTCAGTATCTCGTCGTCGGTGGTGCGCCGATCACCCCGGCCACGGCCACCGAAGCGCGCGCTCGATTCGGCGCCCGCCTCGCCACGCGCTACTCGTGCACCGAAGCCGGCATCGGCCTCGGCACCGCGTTCGACGATCCCGAGGAGGACGCGATCCTGAGCGTCGGACGACCGCATCCCGCCGTCGATCTCGTCATCTTGGACGACGCCGACGGTCCGGTCCCGACGGGCGATGTGGGACAGGTGTGTCTCCGATCACCCGCCGTGATGGCCGAGTACTGGCACGATCCCGCGGGCACGCGCGCGGCCTTCACGGACTCCGGTCACGTCCGCACCGGTGATCTCGGCTGGATCGACGACCGCGGCCGACTCCGTCTCGTCGGGCGGAACAAGGAGATGTACGTGCGGGGCGGATACAACGTGTATCCGGTCGAGGTCGAGGCCGTGCTGTCCACCCACTCTGGCGTTGCCGCCGTCGCCGTCATCGCCGTCGCGGATCCGGTGATGGGCGAGATCGGCGTCGCGGTGGTGGTCGCCGCGGACCCGGCGTCACCGCCGTCGGTCGACACGCTGCGCGAGTTCGCGCGTTCATCGATCGCCGCGTACAAACTCCCCGACCGCGTCGAGCACGTCGATGCCCTCCCGTTGACCGCCGGCGACAAGATCGATCGCCGTGACCTCGCCCGTATCGTGGCCGATCTCCGGACCGACAGCAGCCGATAGGGTCCCCGCCCCATGGAGCTCGATTTCGACACCGAGCAGGAGGCGTTGCGGGACTCGGTGCATGCGTTCCTCGCGGTCGAATGCCCGATCCGCACCGTGCGGGAGATCGTCGAGACCCGAATCACCGGCGGCGAGGCCGACCCGGCTGACCTGCAGGCGAAGATGACTGCGCTCGGTTGGTCGGCCATCACGGTGCCCGCCGCGGCCGGTGGGCTCGGACTCGGCCCGATCGAGTTGGCGCTCCTCGCCGAGGAACTCGGCCGTGCGCTCGTGCCCGGCCCGTTGTTCGCCACCCTCACCCAGTTCGTTCCCACCGTGATCGAACTCGGATCACCCGAACAGATCGCCACACTGCTCGGACCAGTAGCGAGCGGGCAGTCGAGCGGAACCCTTGCGATCGCCGAGGCCAACGGATCGACCGATCCCACTGCCACGACCACGACCGCCGCTCGAGGCGCCGATGGCTACGTCCTGCGCGGCACGAAGCACATCGTCTTCGAACCTGAGCCGAGCGGATCGATCATCGTGATCGCACGGGTTCCCGACACCGAAGGCGAGAACGGCATCGGCGCATTCGTCGTCCCCACCGCACTCGCCCACGTTGACGCCGTCGACGCGGTGGACCCGAGCCGGCGCCTCGCGACCGTGACCTTCGCCGACGTGGCGGTGACGAGTGCTTTCACCCTCGGTACGCCGGGCTCGACAACGGTGGCCGCGGTGCGTCGCGCGCTCGAATCGGCCACGGTCGGCGTCGCCCTCGACGCGGTGGGTGCGGCGCAGCAGCTGTTCGACCGGACCCTGGACTACGTCAAGGCGCGGGAGCAGTTCGGGGTGCCGATCGGCTCGTTCCAGGCGGTGAAGCACAAGTGTGCCGACATGTTGGTTCTGCTCGAACGGGCCCGAGCCCTCGCGTACTTCGCGGCACTGACGATCGCCGAGGACGACGATCGGCGCGCCCTGGCCACCGCGATGGCCAAGGCCGGCGCCGGTGACGCGGTGGCGCGCATCGCGAAGGAAGCCATCCAACTGCACGGCGGCATCGGCTACACCTGGGAATCAGATGTGCATCTCTATGTGCGCCGGATCGAGTCCGACGCGGTGCTCTTCGGATCGTCCCGCCACCACCGCCAGGTCGTTGCCGATCTGATCGGCGTGTGACCGGGGCGCGGGCTGGAGCCCGCGAGGGCGAAAAATCAGGTACTGAGGACGACCGTGTACACGATGAGGACGAGGAGCGCGTACACCCCACCAGTGATGATCGCGTTCTTGTGGGTGTCGTAGATGATGTTCGTCCCACCCGGCGCGGTACCACCGATCTTGCCGAGCGCGTTCAGCTCGAATGCGATCCAGACCACCAACATGATGAGCCAGTAGATGGCGCGCTTGCCGCCGCCGGGCTCGAGACTCCCGATCTCGTACGGGAAGTGCTGCGTGCCCACCATGAACACGAGCATCGGCAACGAGAAGATGGTGTTCATTCGGGATGCGAGGAGGGCCTTACGGCCGGCACCGGCCGCCGCAGGATCGGCCTCACCACCGGCTTGGACGTTGCGCGCGTTCGCGATGACGATCTTCTGGTTCCGCCAGATGATGCCCCACACGTTCACGAACATGGTGAGCGCGAGCAGGATGCCGGTAGCGATCGCCATGCCGGGAGCAGTCTTGAAGTACTCCGCGTCGCTGAACTGGTCCTGGAAGCCGAGGATGAGCAACCCGGTGACCACGGTGGCCACCGCGGCCCAGCGGAACCACCACAGGGCGCGGCTCGCGAGCTTGTCGATGGCGTTGTTGCGAGCGGCGCCTTCCATCTCGGCGAACGCCGGCACCTGCACGAAGTTGAAGTAGTAGAGCAACCCGATCCAGGTGATTCCCACCACGACGTGGGACCAGCGCGAGAGAAACGCGAAGCCCTCTTTGGAGAAAATGTCGAGTGCGGCACCGAGCATGCCAGCTACCCCCTGAATCGTCGATCGGGTTGGCGCCGGGACGGTAGCACCGCGGTTGTGATCGGTGACGGACTCCGGTCAGGCGAGCGGGACCCCGGCGGCCGATTCGCCGAGTTCGACCAACCCCAACTCACCGTCGACCACATCGACGACGGTCTGCGAGCAATGTCCGGGTGCGAAACACACCACTCGATCGTCCTTCGTGGCCGCGCCGACGATCGCGTTGATGGCGAGGAAGTGCGACACCACGATCGAGTCGGTGGTGATTGTCCGAATCGCGCGGAGTACCCGTTCCCGAAACGGATCCATGACGTCGGCGACGTCTGCACCGTGGCTCGCCATGAGCCGGCGCAGCCAGGTCGCATGGTCCGGTACCGGATCGAGCGGCGCAACGAGTTCGCCGACGCCGGGCTCGACGATCGGTGCGATTCCCCACCGCCGGGCGAGCGGCGCCGCGGTCTCACGGGTCCGGCGCAACGGCGAGACGATGACGGGCTGCGGCCCCAGCAACTCGAGCCGATCGGCGGCCGCCTCGGCCTGCTCCCGGCCGACGGCATCGAGCCCCGGATCCGGATCGCGACCCCACGTCCCGGCCGGCTTCCCATGCCGCACGACCACGATCCGCACCCTCATGAGCTAACCGGGTGCGTTGGGTTCGGCGGACCCGTAGCCGGGTTGGCCGGCGGCGGCCCACTCTCCCATGAACGCGAAGAACTTCTCGCCGAACGGATCGTCGCCGCGCAACGGCAGCGTGCCGCGTCGGATGGTCCAGTCCATCGGCGCGAGCTCGACGGCGCGGGCGAAGTGGAGCTCGGCCCGTTCGGTGTTGCCACCGCGGGCGAGATACGCGCCGACGCGCCGTTCGAGGCGTGCGAGCTGCTCGTCGTCGGTCGGCAGCATGATCTGTTCCCGACCGGTGGCGGACGGGAGTTCGCCGGTTGCGACCCACGCCCGAAGCTGATCGTGGTGGACCGAGGAATCGATGTTCGTGAAGTCGCGGAACATGTCGTCGCCCGGCGCAATCACCGGTGGTCGAGCGATCCGGTCGTGCTCGTCGATCCAGATCACCGTCGGCACGTTGGAGATGCCGTACAGCTCACCCAGGAGGTGCTCCCGATCGAGCAGCATCGGGAACGTGGGCCGCGGGTCCGCCGCGTCCACCCACTCCTTGGCGATCTCGATCGAATCGTCGAATGCGACACCGACGATGTCCAGGCCCAGCGGGGCGAGTTCAGTGCTGAGACGCTGCCAGACCGGCAGGTCGTAACGACAGCCTCACCAGGACGACCACGCGAGCAGCAACTTCTTCCGCTGGCCGAGCGCGGAGAAGGTGAACTCGCCACCGTCGATCCGAGGCAACGTGAAGTCCGGAGCCACTCCCGCCGCGATCGGTCCCTGCCGCTGCGCCGATCGCTCCCCGATCGCGACCACGCCGCATTCGGCATCTACCACCGCCGGCCGGCCGAGGGCCGCGCCAAACCGCTGCATGTCCACCTGATCACCATCACTGAGGTCCGGATCTTTCACCGGCACGCAGACATCGCCCTGGCACAGGCCTTCGGGCTCGAGGGTCCACCCGGTCAGCTCGGACAGCGCCGCCGTGTCCACCAGTACCCGTGCATCGTCGATCCGACCGGCCGCCGGCCGGGGTCCGTGCTCGGCGTCGAGGTAGGTCACTGCTGTCATGCGCGCCACCTTAGGAGGGCGCGGTTGCGTCGTCGTCATGGGCCGCCGCCGCAGCCCGGACCCCGCCGGACCGTGTTCGGTGGCCCCGGAGCCACCGATGCGGTGGCTGCGGGGCCAGTGAACAGGGAGGACGTCGACGCCGAGCGGGCAGTACGGTGCGCGGCGTGCGGCGTACGAGCGGGTTGATCGCAATCTCGGTGATGGTCCTGGTAGCGAGTTGCAGCAGCGGGTCAGACGCGAAGAATGCGACGAACGAGAAGCCGACGAAGACCACGAACGTTGCGACAGTGCGGATCGTCAACCAGAACCTCCTCCACGGCACCGCATGTCCCGCCGACAGCAACCGCTGCCAGTTGCCGGCGCGGGTCGCGCTCTTCAGCCGCCAACTGGTGCGCGGTGAGTGTCCCGAGCTGGTCGCCATCGAGGAGGCGAATCGCCAGACGGTGCGCGCGCTGCGCCGCCACCTCCCCGGACCGTGCGGCTACCGACTCGCCTGGGACGACGACCCGGGCCAGGATCGAGAGGTCGTGCTGAGCACCCTCCCGATCCTGCGCGTCGAGCGGCGACCGCTCGCCGGACCACTCCGGACCGCGCTCTCGGTTCAGGTGGCCGCGCCGGTCGGTGCCGTCGATCTCGTCGCCACCCATCTGGCGAGCAGCAGCGACGATCGACCGTGCGACACCTCGACCTGTCCGCCCCCATGCCGGGCCACCGACACCCTGAACACCTGCCAGGGTCGCCAGGCGGTGGCCTTCCTCCACGAGCAGCGGCGACCGCGCTCGGTCGCGGTCCTCGCCGGAGACGTGAACGCGAAACCGGGTGAGCCCACCATCGAAGCGATCACCGCGGCGGGCATGGTGGACACCCACCTCGCCGCGGGCACCGCCGAGTGCAACCCGACCACCGGCACCAACTGCACCAGTGGACGAGCGGACGACGCACTCACGGACCTGACCGACCCGGCGAGCACCCAGACTGAGCGCATCGACGCGCTGTTCCTCGTCCCCACCGCCCGCTGCCGGGTGGTTCGTCCCACGGGCGTCTTCGCGCCGCGCGGCGGACCCGTGGCCGAGGACGGCATCGTCTTCCCCGCCGATCACGCAGCGGTGATCGCCACCATCTCGTGCCGCGTCAGCGCATCCGACCGCGCCCTGGCCCGGATTGTGGCCTCGACGACCACGACCACGACGACCGGCGAGGGAGCCGTGTCGTCGAGGAACCGGGCCGCGGTCACCGCTGCGTTCACCAACCTGTTTGCGCCCAATCCGGACGCGGACGTTCAACTCTCCACGCTCGAGAACGGCGCCGCGCTGCGCGAGTCCTTCATCGTCCGCAAGCAACAGGTGGGTGATCTCGCAACCAAGACCTCGGTGCGCATCGAGTCGTTCGACGGCCAGTCCAGCGATGTGGTCAGGCTGACGTTCTCGATCCTGCTCGACGGCAACGTGGTCCTCGATCATCTCCCCGGACAGGCCAAGCTCGTCGACGGCACCTGGCTCGTCTCGACCGCGACCTACTGTCAGGTCGCGACCCTCGGTGTATCCACGATCCCGGAGCCGTGCCGATGAACGGGAACTCAGAGATTCACTTCCGCACCTGTCCACTGTGCGAAGCGATGTGCGGCCTCGAGGTCCAGGTGACCGATGGCCTCGTCACGCGGATACGCGGCGACCGTGCGGACGTGTGGTCGAAGGGATATCTCTGCCCGAAGGGCACCGCACTCGGCGCGTTGCACCACGATCCGGACCGCGTGCGAGTCCCGATGATCCGCACCGGCGACCGGTGGGAGGAGGTCGACTGGGACGCGGCGTTCGCGAAGTGCGACGAGCTGATCGCGGGCGTCATCGAGCGCCACGGCGCCGGAGCAATCAGCGCATACATCGGAAATCCCACCGCCCACAACTTTTCGCTCGGCCGGTACGTGGGGTTGTTCATGGGCTTGTCGGCGTTGCCCGTCGTGTACTCCGCGGGGACCGTCGACCAGTGGCCGAAGAACCTCACCAGCGCGCTCCTCTACGGCGGCATGTGGTCGATCCCCACGCCCGACGTGCCGCGCACCGACTACTGGATCGTGATGGGCGGCAACCCGCAAGCATCGCAGGGAAGCCTGCTCGCGTGCGCCGACATCCTGGGTGAGCTCGATGCCATCCGCGCTCGCGGCGGCAAAGTGGTCGTGATCGATCCGCGTCGGACCGGCACCGCCGAGCGCGCCGACGAGTGGATCCCGATCGTCCCCGGCACCGACGCTGGGTTCTTGCTCGCCATGGTCAATGTCCTCTTCGCCGAGGATCTCGTGAACCTCGGCGCTGTTCACGATCTCGTCGACGGCGTCGACGCGGTGCGCTGCGCGGCGGCCGAGTTCACGCCCGAGCGCGTGGAGCAGACCACGCGCATCCCCGCCGCGGTGATCCGGCGCATCACCCGCGAGTTCGCCACCACCCCCCGTGCCGCGCTCTACGGCCGCATCGGCACCTGCAACCAAGAGTACGGCACGCTCGCGTCGTGGCTCGTGGATGTCGTCAACATCCTCACCGGCCACTTCGACACGCCCGGCGGCATCATGTTCGGCAAGCCCATCGCGTGGGGGGTGAACTCGCTCCCGAACCCCGAACTCGCCGACGGGGTACAGCTCGGCAAATGGAAGTCCCGAGTCCGGGGGATCCCGGAAGTCCTCGGGCAGGTGCCGGTGTCGTGCATGGCCGAGGAGATCGACACCCCCGGCCCCGGCCAGGTGCGCGCGCTCATCACCATCGCGGGGAACCCCGTCATCAGCGCGCCCGGCGCGCAGCGGCTCGATACCGCGCTCGCCGATCTCGAGTGCATGATCAGCATCGACAACGCGTTGAACGAGACCACTCGCCACGCACACGTGCTGCTCCCGGGCCTGTCCGCGCTCGAGCAGCCGCACTTTGACGACCTCATCCCGATGTGGCAGGTCCGCAGCACGGCGCGGTTCACCGACGTGATCTTCGACGCCGGTGATCGACCGGCCGAGTGGGAGATCCTCACCCGGCTCGGCGCCATGTGCGCCGGGATGCGCAACGCGGACATCGACGTCGGCATGCTCGACGACGGATTCTTCGGCGCGCTGGCAGAAGCGCAAGGGGTCGATCCGGCGGTCGCGCTCGCCGGTTCGACCGGCACCGGACCGCTCCGACTCCTGGACCTCCAGATCCGAACCGGCCCCTGGGGTGACCGATACGGCGAGACCCCCGAGGGGCTCAGCCTCCAATCGTTTCGGGACGCGCCGCACGGCATCGACCGCGGACCGATGGTGCCGCGCATCCGCGAGATCCTGGCCACTCCGAGCGGGCGGATCGACCTCGCCCCCGCCGTCGTGCTCGATGACCTCCCGCGCCTCGCCGCCCGGATCGACGGGGCGCGCAGCGGGTTGGTGCTGACCTCCCGCCGGCACCTGCGCTCCAACAACTCGTGGATGCACAACGTGCCCGTACTCATGAAGGGCAAGAATCGCGCCACCCTGCTCATCCATCCCGACGACGCGGCCGCGACTGGTGTCGAGCACGGCGCCCTGGCGCGCGTGAGCAGCGAAGCCGGCAGCGTCGAGATCGCGGCGGAGGTCAGCGACGAGATGATGCCGGGGGTGGTCTCACTCCCCCACGGTTGGGGCCACGACAAGGTCGGCACCCGCATGGCCGTCGCTCGAGAACACGCCGGCGTCAACAACAACCTGCTCGCGCCGGTCGATCTCTACGACCCGCTGTCGAACAACGCGGCCGTCAACGGCATCCCGGTCGAGGTCGTCCCGGCCTGAAACGGGCTCACCGAATCTGGGTGGTGAAGCGGCTACCCGCCGGTGCCGGGGAGCCCGCGCCAGTTGGGCACCGATGGATGGACAACCCCCGCCGGACCGGTCCCGAAGGCCACGAGGACATTCATGGTGGCGGTCACAATCTTCGGGTTGTGCGGCGACTCGGGAAAATCCGGTGGGTTGAGCTTGCTCACCCAGTAGTTCGTGCCGGTCGAGAACACGCCGGCACCACTCGGTGCCGTGTAATAGGTGACGTCGGAGTACCCGGCTTTCCCCCGGCATGTGATCGGGGAATGGGCGACGATCTCCACGTTGTCCGGACCGCCCTGCCCGCGGATGTACTGGTCGTACTCGGAACCCACCACGATCTCGAGCCGGTCACCGTTGGCCAGCCCCGCCCCGGCCCAGATCCACGAGGACGCCTCGGTGACGACGAGATCGGCGCGCACCGGATTGCACTGGTACTGCTGGCCGATCAACCGCGCTTCGGGCCGGTTCACCGGCGCGTCCCGAAAACTCACTGTGGTTTGCGCCGGGGCGGTGGCCCGGATCGGGTCAGCGGTCGATCGGTAATTGACCATGTGACGGTCGGCGCCGACGGCCGACGGCTCAAAGCGCACCTGCCGGAACACCGCGTTGGCGCCGAGGAACGCAAGGTTCACGCCCGCGTCGCGCGCGCCCTCGGCTGCGTCGAACATCGTCTTCGACCAGTACTCGTCGTGGCCGAGCGACAGCATCGCCTTGTGCTTGGCGAGCAGCAGCGGCCGTTGATGGATATCCACCGACGTCATGTAGGTCACATCGAACCCCCGCTCTTCGGCGCGCATGATCAGGGGAAGTTCGTTCCCGATGAAGTCGCCCGAACCGCCGGTGACGATGTCGTACGGACGGTCGAACGAGACCATCCTGGAACGCTCCCCCGCGGCACCGGGACAGGCATACAGCGAACACCCGCCCCAGCGGTTGTAGGCCTGCCAGTTGCTCACCGCATTGACGATCACGTACGCCGCGGTGCTGGCATCGTCCCGCACGGTCAGCGGCACCCATCGCTCCTGGCCGGTGGACGCGACGAGTTTCAGCAGGTACGAACCGACCGGCCACTGGTCGAGCGTGATCGAGGTGGACTTCGCCCAGCGAGCTTCGTAGGTGTTCGTGGCCGCAATCAACGTGGCCTTGGCCTGCACCGTCCCCGGCACCGGCGGCGAGGTCCAGACGAGCCGGGCACCGAGGCCCTGATACCAACCCATGCGGTAGGCCTCGATCGTGAACGACGGCGCAGTCGTGGTGGCGAAGAGGTCCACGGTCTCCCCCGGTTGGGCGCTCGTCACGTTGAGGTACCCCTCGTTGTCGCGCGCCTCGCCGTCGTTGGTGAGCCGCCAACTGCCCGTCCCCGGCTTCCGGTTCTCGTCGGCGATGGCCTGGTTGTACGGCGGCTGGAGCTTCGGCAGCGTTGCCGGTGGTGGGGCCGACGTCGACGTCGTGGTCGGCTCCGTGGTGGACGACGGACTCCCCGCCGATCCGGCGTCGTCGCCGCGCAGTTGCAGCGCACCGAGCGTCCCCATGGCGACGACCATCGCGCCGCCGAGCGCAGCTAACCGGCGTCGGTTCCGACGCCGACGTCTGATCGCCTGACGCTGGCGCCGCGTCAACTGCGGGCGCGCCGCGTCCTCGGGAATCACCGATCCAGCGTACCGACGCAACTGGTGCAACTTCGGGACCCGATCCCACCTGGATGTTCGATCTAATCTCCGCGCCCATGAGCGACGCCGACCGCATCTCCGCCCTCACCGATCAACTGCTCGCCGATCACGACCCCGCCGATCGCCTCGGTTTCCGCGGCGCGCAGTACGACCTCGGGCTCGGGTGGGTGCACTTCCCGGTGGGTCTCGGCGGTCTCGGCGCCGACGCCAAGCTGCAACGCGTGGTCGAGGAGAAGCTCCGGGCCGCCGACGTGAGGTACGCCGAGGTCGGTTGGAACGGATTCGGACTGTTCCTCGCTGCGCCCACCATCGTGGCCCACGCCCAACCCGACACTGCGACGCGCCTGTTGCGTCCGCTGTTCACCGGCGAGGAGATCTGGTGCCAGTTGTTCAGCGAGCCCGGCGCGGGCAGTGACCTCGCGTCGCTCGCCACCCGCGCCGTGCGCGACGGCGACGAGTGGGTGGTCAATGGTCAGAAGGTCTGGAACACCCTGGCGCACATGGCCGACCGCGGGATGCTCGTCACCCGCACCGATCCCGACGTTCCCAAGCACCGTGGCCTCACCTACTTCGCGCTGGACATGCACGCGCCGGGCGTCGAAGTCCGACCGTTGCGCCAGATCACCGGCGAGGCCGAGTTCAACGAGGTCTACCTCACCGACGTGCGCGTGCCCGACGCCGATCGCGTCGGCGACGTGGGCGACGGCTGGCGCGTCTCGATGACCACACTGATGAACGAGCGCGTCACCATCGGCGGCGCAGTAGCCACCCGCGAGTCCGGTCCGATCAGCGACCTCATGAAAGTCTGGCGCGCGCTCCCGGCGGAACGACGTGCGGAACCCGTCGCCCGTGACGCGGTGACCAAGCTCTGGATCGAGGCCGAGGTGTTGCGACTCACCAATGTCCGCGCGAGCCAGAATCGCAAGGCGGGCGTCGCCGGTCCGGAGGGATCGGTGAGCAAACTCGCGTTCGCCGAGGTGAACAAGCGCATCTACTCCGAGGCGATCAACGTCCTCGGACCCGAGGGCGTGCTCATCGACCACTACGACTTCGTGCGTCCGGAATCGGCCAACCTCACCGGCGGCCTCGACGTGCGCAAGATGTTCTTGCGCGCCCGCGCCAACTCGATCGAGGGCGGCACGTCCGAGATCCTCCGGAACATCCTCGGCGAGCGGATCCTCGGACTGCCCGGCGAACCGCGCACCGACAAAGAACTCCCATGGATCCAGGTGCCGCGGAACTGAACGCCAGCACGGCAGCGCTCGCAGGCGGCACGATGCCGTCCGGATCGAACGTTACGGAGTTGCCGGGTGCGCGGCGCGCCACTGCGCCACGGCCGTCCGCCACACGCCGAGGTCCCGGGTCACCGTGAAACATTTCGGCAGGCGGTCGGGGTACCGGCCCTTGCCGCGCCACACGACCACGTTGTTCGAACACTTCACGTCG
>JANPMG010000113.1:0-16334 GCA_031422675.1 Acidimicrobiia bacterium
CCGGTGGTGTCGAGTGCGAGTCTGGCACCGGGCGGTACGACCACCACGGTGAACGGTTCCTGGACGAGTGCAGGACCGACGATCTCGATGCCGGCGGCGAGCCGGGTCCCGTCATAGACCGGGGTCGGGACGTACTCCGTCCCGAAGTACGCATCTCGTGACCCGATCCGGGCGTCACTCGCGTCGGTGACGTCGCCGAGCACTGCGAACCGCTCGGGTTTCGGGGTGGTCGCCCGGGCGATGAGCCGTACGCCACGGATGAGTGGCGGCTGGTTCACGAAGCTGAAGCCGCGATCGCGTTCGTGTTGGGCGTGGAACCGTTCCGCCAGTCCGATGAGGTCATCGCCGGAGATGCTCGGCGGGTTGGGCACACTGATGTCGAAGTTCTGACCCGGATAACACATTTGGACGAAGTGTTCGGTGGTGGTGGCGTCGAGTCCCGTCGGCTCGAGCTCCTTCGCCGCCTCGCCGGCGACGTCGGCCATGAGTTGCGCCAGCCGATCGAGATCGACCTGGGCGAGCGGCGTCACGTAGGAGCGGACGAGGTCGACGACGGAATCGGCGACGAGCACCCCGAGCGCGGAGAAGGCCGGTGCCGCTTTGGGGATCAGCACCCGGCCGACGCCGAGTTCACGAGCGATCGCCCACGCGTGCACCGGTCCGTTCCCGCCGTACGCGATCAGCGCCAACGTGCGCGGATCCGCGCCGTGGGATGCGAGGACTCGCCGGGTGGCGTTGGCCATGTTCGCGTTTACGATTCGCTCGATGCCCCATGCGGCTTCGGTGATATCGGTGCCGAAGGGATCGGCGACGTCACGGGCGATCGCCGCGCGTGACGCGTCGAGATCGAGTTGCATGCGGCCACCGGCGAAGCCCTCGGTGGGGAGGTAGCCGAGGACGGCATCCGCGTCGGTCACGGTCGGCGCGGTACCGCCGCGGCCGTAACACGCCGGCCCGGGATTCGAACCGGCCGACTCCGGTCCGACGAGCAGTGCGCCCTGGCGGACACGCGCGATGGAACCGCCACCGGCGCCCACGCTCTGGACGTCGACCATCGGCAGGCCGATGTAGTACCGATACCGCCAGTTCCAGTCCGTCTTGATCTCCGGCCGTCCGCCACGCACGAGGCAGAGATCGAAGCTGGTGCCACCCATGTCGACGGCCACGAACTCACCGACTCCGGCGCGGGCCGCGGCGAGGGCCGAGCCCATGACGCCACCCGCCGGGCCGCTGGCGAGCAGCGTGACCGCACGCCGGGAGACATAGCTCGGGGGCATCACGCCACCGGTCGACTGCATGATCAAGAGTTGACCGGCGTAGCCGGCCTGGCGGAGCTGGTCTTCGAGCCGGCCGACGTAGCGAGCGATCTTCGGCGCGACGTACGCGTTCACGAGTGTGGTGGAAACTCGCTCGAACTCGGGGCCCCGGGCCATGACCTCGTGCGACATCGACACGTGGTCGACGTCGGGGAACTCTTCGCGCACGATCTCGGCGGCGCGGAGTTCGTGCGCAGGGTTCACGAAGGAGAACAGGAACATGATCGCGATCGACTGCACATCGAGCGCGCGCAGGCGCCGGACGCCGGCGCGCACGGCGGCCTCGTCGAGCGACGCCAGCACCGCTCCGGTGTGGTCGACGCGTTCGGTGATCGGGATCCGGGCCCGCCGTCGGGCGATCGGCGGCGGTGCCGGATAGGACGGATCCCAGATCATTTCCTTGTGCACTCGGCGCATCTCGATCTCGTCCCGATGTCCAGCGGTGACGAGCAGTCCGGTGCGCGCGCCGTTCATTTCGATCATCGTGTTGTCGGCGGTGGTGGTGCCGTGGACCACCACCTCGAGCGCGGAGCAGAAATCCGTGAGCGAGCAAGAAAAGTGATCGGCCACCTGCACGATGCCGGTCATCACGCCGCGCGACTGGTCGTCGAGGGTGGTGGGTGTCTTGTCGAGGAAGACCTCGCCGTCATCGGCCACGCAGATCAGGTCGGTGAACGTGCCTCCCACATCGACACCGACGCGGTAGGTCGTCGTTCCCGCTCTCGCGCCTGCGCCGCGGGCCGCTCGGGCCCCGCTCGGCGACGGGGACCGCGGTTCGTGGAGCGGTTGCGCCTGGCTCACGTCGTTCCGCGGTCGGCGCGGAGGGCGCTCGTGGCGGTTGCGTCGACGGCGAGCGTGAGGTCGTCGAGCGACCCGGTGAACACCACGCCGTAATCGCGCTCGGCGCCGATCACACTCACGTACTCGTCGAGCACGTCGTCGAGGACCGCGGCCGGATCGCGCTCGAGTGGGTCGCCCCAGCCGCCGCCACCGCCGTAGTCGTACATGATGCGTTCGCCGGCTGCGATCGGGACCCAGTCGGCGGTGTGTTTCACCACGAACTCGTCGGCCGAGCCGTAGCGGATCACCATCCGATTGGGCGCGCCGGGTTCACCGCCGCAGATCCCCGGCATCGGGTACTTCATGCCGACGACGTAGGTGTAGACCTTCGCGTCGACGCGGACCTCCTTCTCGTAATGGCTGCCGCAGAGACCGCGCCACTGGCCGGGTCCGCCGGAATCGGTGCGGTAGTCCCGACTCCACTGGATGTGGGGATAGAGGCTCTCGTTGATCTCGGCGGTGGCCTTCCAGAGGTTCCCGAAGCTCGCGTTCTGCGCGCCCCACGCGTCCATGCCCTTGGCCGCGTTGCACCACCCGGCGTAGACCTCGGCGGAGTGGTCCGTGAACGATTGGCCGGTGACCGGATCGATGCCTACGATGATGGTGGGGATGCCAGTCTTGTACGTTTGGGGTACGGCCTTGTCCGGCAGCACGTGTTGGAGCGCCACGGCGATCACCTCGCCGACGTCCGCACCCGGATGATGGGTCCCCGCGCTGACGGGTTTGCCCGGTACCGGATTCAGCACGCACCCCGACGGCACGACGAGTTTGATCTGGTCGAAGAAGCCTTCGTTCTTCGGGATCTCGGGATCCATCATCGATGCGATCTGGCCGACGGTGTATCCCCGCGTGTTGCCGAACGTGGACCACGCCTGGATCTCGGCGCGGGTGTCTGAGCCGGTGTAGTCGATCGTCAACTCGTCACCGGCGACCGTGATTTTCACGTGGAGGTGGATGTCCGGGTTACCCAGCGGGTCGTGGTCGACGTACGCGTCCGCTTCGTAGGTGCCGTCGGGCCAGGCGGTGACTTCCTCGCGGAACCGGCGCGCCGCATAGTCGATCATGAAGTCGACCGATTCCTCGACGGTGCCGGTGCCGTAAGTGCTGAGCACTTCACCGAGTCGGCGGGCGGCGAGTTGGGCGGCACCGATCTGGGCGCGGATGTCGCCGATGTAGGAGGGGATGCGGTTGTTGGTCTGGAGCGCGAGCAGGACGTCTCGCCGCTCGACGCCGCGGTCGATGACCTTGAGGACCGGCCACCGGACGCCCTCGCCCCAGATGTCGTTGGCGGTCACGTTGTACCCGCCCGGGACGCCACCGCCGGTGTCGCCGTGGTGACACTGGATGCTGGCGATCAACACCATGCGCCGGGTACCGGGTTCGGTGGGGTCGTCGGCGAAGACCGGCGCGAACACGTTGTAATCGGGGAGGTGGCCGCCACCGTGGTACGGGTCGTTGGCCACGAACACGTCGCCCTCGCGGAACTCCTCCGCACCGAGGTAGTCCAGCGCGAACCGCACGGGCAGGGTGGAGGTGAGCATGAACTGGGGGATCCCCACCGAGAGCGCGGCGAGGCGGCCGCGCGCGTCGAGGATGGTGGCGTTGCGTTCGTTCGACTGGTTGAGGATCGGCGTGGTGGCGGTGCGGGAGACGTACGTTGCCATCTCGAAGCAGATGGTCTCCATCGCGCCGCGGACCACTTCGGCCGTCACCTGATCGACCGTGGGTGCGTCGCTGATGCGGCCGCGACTGGCGGCCAGGGCTACGAGATCCACGTTCGTCATGGGCGACCCCCCGGAAACCTGACGTGTGCGTCAGCGATCGTAGTTTGAGGAAGGAGTCAGGTGACGGTGAGGCAGGCTACGCAGATCGTGCCGGCGAAGAACCCGGGGACGGATGTGAGGTTCACGACCGAGACGTTCTGCGGTCCGACCGGGGCGGATGCTGCGACGGTGACCGTTCCCGTGACGAGCATCGGTGTCACGGAGTTCACCGTGATCGTCACGCCGGTGCCGGCGGTCAGCACCATGGGCGTGGCGAATCCCCGGCCGATGATGGAAAAGGAACCGACCGAGCCGCGGCTGTACGGGCCCTCCGAGAAGCTTGTGACGACGGGAGAGAGCGTGGCTCGTCGGTAGACGTCGAGCGCATTGTTGGTGTCGGGCGGATTGACGAGATCGTCGCCGCCGGTCGTGAACGCGATCACGGACGACGTTGCCGATATCGCCGGCGCCGCGCTCCACGACCCGCCCTCTCCGAGGAAGAACGAGGTCGAGGCGCGTTGGATGAGTCCGCTCGAGAGGTCGCGAACGTAGATGTCGGTCTGGCCATTGGTATCCGGTGCGAGGTTCGTTGCGTCGGACTCGAACACCACCCGGCCCCCGGAGATCGCAGGACGACGGCTGGGGCCATTGGCCGGCGATCCGTCCGGCGCATAGCTCACGAGGACCCTGCCGCCGGGTGATGCGATGTAGATGTCGGTGAGAGAGTTCGTGTCTCCGACGCCGAGGGATGCCGCAGAGGAGAACGCGACCGTCGACCCGTCGGCGGAGATCGCTGCATCGCGAGAGGGCTGCGCAGCTTGGTTCACTCCATTCACACTCACCCGCGTGGTGATGCTCGTGGAGCGTTCTCGGACGAACACGTCACTCACGCCGTTCGTGTCGCCAGCCACGAGATTCGGCGCCAACGAGTCGAACGCAATGACGGAGCCGGTTGCCGAGATGGACGGATGCGTCGACGCGGCCGCGGCCTGGGTCCCGGTACTTGCCACGCTGATGCGCTCGGTGGTGGATGCGGTGATTTCGCGGAGGTAGATGTCGGTGACGTTGTTGGTGTCGGCCGCCACGAGTGGCGCGTCGGACTCGAACGCCACCTTCGTGCCGTCGGCCGAGATCGAAGGACGCCGGCTGCCGTTGCGGTTCGGACAGCGGTCGAATCCGAGCGTGCCGGATGTGCAGAGCCGCGGAGTGTCAACCCCGTTGCGCGCGTCCTGGATCACGCGCCCGGTGGACCTCATGCGGCCGAGAATGTCGGCGACCGTCGCCGTCCGATCTTGCTCCTTGGCCAGCGCGAACGCGCCGACGACGTGGGGCGTGGCCATCGAAGTGCCATTGAAGGTGGCGAAGCCGCCGCCCGGCACCGACGAGCGAATGCCGACGCCCGGTGCGAACAGACTCACCAATGGGTGACTGTTGGAGAAACTGGCGATGGCATCGGTGTTGTCCGTCGCGCCGACCGAGACTGAGCTGCTGATACACGCGGGGTAGCCGATCGAGGTGGTGAGCCCCTCGTTGCCGGCGGCGATCACCGTGGCGATGCCGACCGACCGGAGCTGATCGATCGCCGGCTTCACCGCGTCACCGTCGCACGCGGTCATGGACGTGATGCCACCGATACTCATGTTGACGGCGGCGATGGTGTGGGTGTTCCGGAGTTCGTAGACGTGCTCGAGTGCGAGGATCCAATCGGAAGGAAAGGTGAGTGGGCACGGGTTCTCACCGCGGGTGCAGAACGCGGTGCTCTCGATGCGGGAGAAGACCTGCACCGCGATGATGGATGCGCGGGGCGCGACTCCGGTGGCGTCGAGGCCGCTGCCGGCCGCAATCCCGGCGACGTGGGTGCCGTGGCGGCATCCGTTGGGCGCGTAGGTGCACGGCAGTGCCGATCCCGGCCCGGTTTGGGTCGGGGTGCCATTGGGGCAGCTACTCGTGGCCGAATAGCAGGCTTCGTCGACCACACGGTTCCCGAAGAACGGGTGCGCGGCGTCGATCCCGGTGTCGAGGATGGCCACCGCAACGCCGCGACCGGCGTAGCCCGCGTCGTGGGCGGCCGGGAGACCGACGACGGGACCGCTGTTGACGAGCGCGGCGGGGAGGGGATCGTCGGCGGTGACGCTCATCACGTCAGGTGAGCGCGTGAGCCGATCGAGCGCCGCGGCGTCGACGGTCGCGACCACGATCGGGAGGGTGCGGGCACGGGATTTGATCTCGCCGTTGTTCCCCACGAGGTTGTCGACGGCGGTCTGATCACGTCGAATACTCGCCCGCTGGCTCACGCGCTCGGCGGGTGTGAGCGTGCCCTCGGCACGAAATGTGGTGCCCGTGCGCACGATCACCCGCTGTGGTGTGACCGCGGCGCGAGCGAGTAACGCAGCGGCGTCGGAGGTAAGTACGTCGGGTGGCAGGGGTGACGTCGACGCGCCGATCGGCGGGCTGACCGCGTCAAGGTTCGGCCTCGTGGCCGACCCCGTCGGCGGTGTGCCCGAGGCGGCGATGCTCGAGCGGACTGTCGTGTTTGCGGTGAGGTCTCGGACGAACACGTCCGTCGTTGTATTGGTGTCGTCGGCGACCAAGTTGGTGGCGTCGGATTGGAACGCAATGACGCGGCCGTCGGCGGAGATGCTCGGGTGGGAACTGGGACCGTCCGCCTCGGTCCCGTTACCGGTCACGCTGACTCGGGTGATTGCGGCGGCGTTGTCGCGGACGAACACATCCGACACGCCGTTCGTGTCGCCGGGGACGAGGTTGCTTGCCGTCGACGCGAACGCCGTCACCGAGCCATCGATGGAGAGCGCGGCCTCGACGCTGGCCCCATCGGGTTCGCCACTTCCTCCGGGCGCGACCGAAGTGCGGGCGATGACTGCGCAACTGCTCAGTACCACGGCCGACACGACTGCCAATATCGCAACGGTCCGTCCTCGCATGAAAGCCCCCGCAACCGCTACGCCCAAAGAGGGTGGAATGGTACGCCGCTCGGGCTCCGCCCGTCGCTCGTCAGGGTTCGTCGTTCTGGGCGGCGTGAGCGGCGGCAGCCGCTCAGGAGCTGCGACGTTCCCGATTCGCGATCTCGTCCTGTAGGGCTTCGAGAATCGGCAGGGTCAGATGATCCTTCGGTCGTCCTGCTTGGCGTTTCGATCGGATGATGTCGGCGAGCGAGGCCACCACCACGGTTGCTCCGTCGATCTCGAACTCGACGGCATGCGGTACGAGGTCCGCGTAACCGTTGGGCGACCCCGCAGGGTGATACGAGATGTCGAAGTCGCCCCACCGCGTGGTGAGGTTGAGCGCAACGTCGATCAGCGCCAAGAACGTCGAGTCGCACGCGAACCTCAACGGCTCGACGCCCACCGCGCGGATTTTCGCGTCCATCTCCTTGAGCGCCGCGGCGAGCCGCTCGAGGTTCTCGTGATCGCGAGAAGGGCAGATGTCTGCGTCGTTGGTCATGGCCGGTGAACCATGGAAGCCGCCCGCCAATCCGCCGATCAGGACGTAGTCAACTTCGTGGCGGGCGAGGCACGTGATGATGTGCGCCGGCGAGAAGGGCTCAGGCATGGACCGCCGCCTTCGGTCGGACGCGCTGCAAGAAGTCGTTGACGTTCTGGACCGCCGCCAAACGCTGACGAGGTGAGAGCGCGAGGTGGCCTTCGATCTGGCTGCGGTCGACGTCGTCGTGGCGGCGGAAGGTGAGATCGGCTTCGAAGTCGCACGCACGGAAGATGCGAGCGAGGGTGCTGATCCGGGGCTCGTCGATGCCCCGTTCCCATCGACTCACCACGGACTGCTTGGTCCCGACCGCGTCCGCGAGTTGGGTCTGGGTCAGGCCCGCGATCGACCGCGCTTCGCGGATGAGTCCGCCGGTGTCGACGCGGCTGATTGCGATGGGGTCAGGGCGATCTCTATGGTTGACCATGGTGAGAGCGTATCAGCTATGAAAGAATCAGGAAAGAGCTATATCAGCAGGTCAGCGAGCCGATCGTGGTGCCAATCGGTGGTGCCCAGCCACGCCTCGGCGCCGAATGCGCGCCGCAGGAACAGGTGCAGATCGTGCTCCATGGTGAAGCCGATGCCGCCGTGGATTTGGATGCCGTCCTTGGCGTTGCGTTTCGCCGCTTCGCCCGCCGCGGCCTTGGCCACGTGCACGGCGCGGAAGCGGTCGTCGTCGCCCGCGTCCATCGCCATGGCGGCGTAATAGACCGCGCTCCCGGCCCGCTCCACGTCGAGGCTCATGTCCGCCAGCTTGTGTTGGACCGCTTGGAACGATCCGATCGGCACGTCGAACTGCACGCGTTCCTTCGCGTAGGCGAGCGTCATGTCGAAGAGGCGGCGGGCGGTCCCCACCATCTCGGCCGCCAGCGCGATGGTGGCGCGCCCCAGCACCTCCTCGAGCGCGGGGCGGGAGATGGTTCCGGCGCCGGTACCGGGCACTGCGGTCTCCACGTCGTAGAGGCAGCGGGTGGTGTCGACCGTGTCGATCCGCCGGACCGGCGGTGCGGCAAGGAGGGTCACTGCGCCGTCGGCCGCGACCGCGGCCACGAGATCTACGGTGTCGGCATCGGGAACGAAGGTCTTGCGGGTCTCGCCGTTCGGGTGCCAGACGCCGTCCGCGCCGGCGAGCGCAACCGTGCCGGAGGCATGACCGTCGAGCACCGCGTCGAGGTCGTGCTCGCCGATTGCGTCCAGCAGCGGGGCATAGAGACACGCGACCGCGAAGAAGGGCACCGGCGCGGCCACCCGGCCGAGCGCTTCCACGAACACGCAGAGGTCGACGAGCGGGCCGATCCCCAGGGGCACGAAATCGCGCAGTTGGTCCCAGAGGCCGTCGGCCGTCGCGATGTCGGTGGTGTGGGCGCGCAGGAGTGATGGCGGACAGTGCGCGGCCAGGAGTTGGGTGGCGGTGTCGCGCAGCAGTTCTTGGTCCTCGGTGAGGGCGAAGTTCATGGGTGGGCCGGTGCCCGGGTGGTCATCGGGGGTGCACGCCGAGGGACCAGCCGTCCACCTCGACCAGGCGCGCGCGCCAGCGCACGTGATCGGCGACGATGGCGTCGCCGCTCTGGATCCGGGCATCCTCGAGATGGAGATAGAGCGGCAGATCGTCCACCGGGTCCGAGTGGTTGGGATCGGGCTCCGGATCCTCGGCGATGACGGCGAGATACCGAAGGGGCTCGGAGAGAACCTCCGCGTCGTCACCGCCACGCGCTTCGAGTTCGGCGGCCATGTTGTGCATGAACTGCGCAACGCCGACCGCAGTGCCCGAGATGACGAGGCCGCGCTGTGCGACCGTGACGCCGAAAGTGAGACTCCCGCGATTGCACACGCTCACGAGCACCCGCAGGATCGGATCGGGGAGCTGCGCTTCGGCCACCTCGTGCTGGAGTCGGGTGAACTCCTCGGCGGAAGGCCCGGAGTTCGGCCTGGTGGGCTGCTGGGAGGGCTTCGATGCCGTCGCGTCGTCAGCGGTGGCCATCAACGCAGGGTATCGGTACCGGAGCAGGCACGAGAGGGAACCGCCCCGGTCGTCACGTGCCCCGCGGGAGCCCGAGCACGCGCTGGGCGATGATGTTGCGCTGGATCTCGCTGGTGCCCCCGGCGATGGTGTTCGCAAAACTCACAAAGAAGCTGAGCGGCCACCGCCCACCGGCTTCGCCCCGCTCCTCGTCGATCACCGGCCCGTACGCGCCTTGCAACTCCATGCCGAGTTCATAGAGCGCGGTCCCCAGCTCCGAGGTCGCGAGCTTCATGTACGAGTGCTCCGGTGCCGCCCGGCCCTGCGCGAAGCTCGTGAAGCCTTTGTACCCGAGGGCGCGCAGGCTCGCGCCCCGCTGGTAGCCCTCGGCGATACGGCGCCGAACCGTGGGGTCGTTGGCCACGCCGCGTCGATGCGCGAGATCCACCAAATCGGTCACGGTGTGTTCGACGCGGGCCACGCTCTCGACCCACAAGCCGGCGCGCTCGTGCGCAAGCGAGCCCTGGGTGATGCGCCAGCCGCCGTTGAGATCGCCGACGAGATTCTCCGCCGGCACCCCCACGTCGGTGAAGAACACCTCCGCGAAATCGGCGTTACCGGTGATGTGGGTCAGCGGCCGGACGTCGATCCCGGGCGTGTCCATGTCGACGATGAGGAGCGAGATGCCTTGGTGCTTCGGCGCGGTGGGGTCGGTCCGAACGTAGAGGCAGCACTTCTCGGCGATCATCGCGTACGAGGTCCAGACCTTCTGACCATTGACGATGAATCGATCGCCATCTCGCACCGCCCGGGTCTGGAGCGATGCGAGGTCGGAACCGGCGTTCGGTTCGCTCATGCCGATGCACCAGATCGTGTCGCCGCGAATCGCCGCGGGGACGAGCTCGCGTTGCTCAGGGCTGCCGAAATCCAACAAGCTCGGCGCCACGATCGCGTACCCGGGGAAGTGGAGCGAGCGCGGAATCCCACGCGCCGACATCTCTTCGAGGTAGACGAGCGTCTGGACCGGCGAGGCATTCCGGCCGCCCCATTCGGGTGGGTAGCCGGGGATCATCCACCCGTGATCGAACAGCGTCGCCTGCCACGCCCGGGCCCAGGCGGGAACGACTTCTTCATGTTGGGTCGTCGCGTGATCGCGACGGGCTCGGGTCTCGGGTGGCGCGTATTCGTCGAGGAACGTGACGAGCTCGGCGCGGAACGCGTCGACCTCGGGTCCCCAATCGAGGTGCATCGCGAAGGTCAGCCTTCGAAGGGTGGCATGAACGGCGGGACGTCGGTGGAGCGACCACCGGTCAGCGCACCGCGTGCGGCCGTGAGTGAATCGAGCGACCACACGTCGGTGGCCGCGACCTCGGTGGCGGGCTGCCAACCTTGGAGGAGCTGTGCCTTGCCGCCACCGACTGCGAAGACCTGTCCGGTGATGCCGTCGGCGTCGGCGGACGCGAGCCAGATCGCCATTGCGGCCGCGTTCTCGGGCGCGAAACGATCGAAGTCACCGTCCTTCGCGTCCATCATGCCGCCGGCGACGGCCTCGGTGAGGCGGGTGCGCGCGACGGGCGCGATGGCATTGACCCGGATTCCGATACGGGCGAGTTCGCGAGCCATCACGATCGTCATCGATGCGATGCCGGCCTTCGCGGCCGCGTAATTCACCTGGCCGGCGTTCGCGTAGAGCCCCGATTCACTCGACGTGTTGACGATTGCTCCGCCGATCGGTTCGCCGGATTCCTTGCTGCGTTGGCGCCAATAGGCGGCCGCGAACCGGCTGGTCGTGAAGTGGCCCTTGAGATGGACGTTGATCACGGCGTCCCACTCCGCCTCGTCCATGTTGAAGCTCATCTTGTCGCGCAGGATTCCCGCGTTGTTGATGAGCACGTCGAGGCCGCCGAAGGTGTCGACCGCTTGCGCGACGAGCGCCTGACCGCCGCTCCACGCGGCAATGTCGTCGTAGTTCGCAGCTGCTCGTCCACCCGCGCCGGTGATCTCGTCCGCCACTTGCTGCGCGGGCCGTTGGTCGGCGCCTTCGCCGGTGGCCTCGCCGCCGAGATCGTTGACGACGACCGCGGCGCCCTCCGCCGCCAGCAGGAGTGCCTCGGATCGGCCGATACCGCGTCCCGCGCCCGTGACGATGGCGACCTTTCCGTCGAACCGACCCATGACCACCCTCCGATACCCGATGTGAGGGTCAGACACTACGGCGCGCGCTCGGACGCGGGGGCCCGACCCGGCGACCGTCCGCACGCTTCATCGGCCGGTGAACCGCGCGTCACGCTTCTCGCGAAATGCGGTCATGCCTTCGACGAGATCCGACGACGCCGTCGCCAGGGATTGGTATGCGCCCTCCATCTCCAGCAGTGGACCGAGCTCGGTCTCGAAGCTGGCGTTCAGGAGCCGCTTCGAGAGACCGAGCGCGCGCGTCGGGCCCGCGGAGAGGCGCACCGCGAGCGCGTCGGCTTCGGTGGCGAGGCCCGCACGATCGGGCAGGCACCGGTACGCGAGTCCAACCTCGACGGCGTCGGCGCCCGAGCAGCTCTCTCCGAGCATGACCATGGCCTTCGCCTTCGGGAGCCCGACGAGGCGCGGCAGCAGGTACGCGCCTCCCGCGTCGACGACGAGACCCCATTTGTGGAACGACCACAGGAACTTCGTCTCCGGGGCCACGAGGACGAAGTCACACGCGAGCGCGAGGTGAGCTCCGGGTCCGACGGCCGCGCCCTGGACCGCGGCGACCGTTGGCTTGTCGAGTTCCCAGAGTTCGCGGATGAAGGTCTGCACTCCCACCCGCAGCGCCTCTGCGGTGGTGCGCGGATCGAACCCCGGCGCGCCGGCCTGCGACACCGTGGACGCCCCGAGGTCCATTCCGGCACAGAACGCGTCGCCGGTCGCCCGGATGAGGAAGGCGCGGACCGCGGGGTCGGCCCGACCGGCCCGTATTGCGTCGACGATGCCGTCGCGCATCGCCACCGTGAGGGCGTGCTTGGCCTGGGGCCGGTCGAGGGTGATCCGACAGACGCCGTCGGTACCGGTCTCGACCTGGAGATCTTCGGTCATCGGAACCTATCGATTCGTCGTGAGGATGTTCACGACACTGACCCCGGAGCCGCGTCCACCCACATTGTGTTGGAGTGCGAAACCGTTGCGCGTGGGGACCTGGCGCTCGCCGGCGTCGCCGCGGAGCTGCCACCAGCACTCGGTCAGCTGCGCGATGCCGGTGGCCCCGATCGGATGTCCCTTCGCGAGGAGGCCGCCCGAGGTGTTCACCGGTATCCGTCCGGTCAGTGCCGTCTCGCCGTCGAGTGACGCGATGCCGCCCTTGCCTTTCTCGACGAATCCGAGGTCTTCGATGTCGAGGATCTCGGTGATGGTGAAGCAGTCGTGCACCTCGGCGAGATCGATGTCCGCCGGCCCGACGTCGGCCATGGCGTACGCGCGCTTCGCGGCTTCGACCGTGGCCTGGAGTCCGACGAAGCTCGTCTTCTCGTGCAGGTACGGGTGATCCGTCGCCACCCCGAAACCGGCGACGTAGACGGGCCGGTCGGTGAACTCCGCGGCGCGATCCGCGGGCGCGAGCAACACGGCCGCGGCACCGTCGGTTTGCGGGCAACAATCGAGGAGGTGGAGCGGGGTACAGACTGCGGGGGAGGCGAGCACCTGCTCGATCGTGATCTCATTCTGGAAGTGCGCGTACGGATCGAGCGCACCGTTGTGATGGTTCTTGACCGCCACCGACGCCAACATCTCGCGGGTCGTGCCGAACTCGTGCATGTGGCGAGTGGCGAACGGCGCGAACAGCACGGGTGCGGTCTCACCGCGGGTCAGGATCGGATGACCCGACGCGGCGCGCGAGAGGAGTCCTTCCTCGGTGGACTTGTCCCGCATCTTCTCCACGCCGATCACGAGGACGAGGTCGTGGACCCCGGACGCGACGGCCATCGCGCCGACGCGGAACGCGTCGGATCCCGACGGGCACGCGTTCTCGATACGCGTGCAGGCGATCCCGGCGAGGCCGATGGCGGTCGGGACCGTGTTGCCGCTGATCCCTTCCTGGCCCCACAGCGTGCCCCGCTGGGTGGCGACGAACGCCGCCTCCACTGAATGAGGATCGAAGCCCTTGTCGACCGAGGCCACCGCGGCGTTGAACGCGCCCGCGGCCATCATCTCGAACGACTGATCAAACAGTTCGCCCATCTTGATGAGTCCGGCCCCCACGACCGCCACGCGATTCCACGCCATCTAGCCCACCTCCGGTATGCGTCGGTCGCCGCTGGTTCTCGCTTTGTACCCGTACACGGGGACACCGCGTTCGTGGGCGTAGCGCCGCAGGACGAGATCGACCTCGTTGCCGATCGCGAGATCTGAGCCGTCGCCGACGACCTGGAGCATGATGCGCGCGCCGTCGTCGAGATCGATCACGGCAATCGGGAGTGGCGCGACGAACGGCGCGGGCATGGTCTGGTTGATGACAAAGGTGTGGACCACGCCGTGGCGGGCCAACGCGACCGGCTCGAGTTTTGCGCCACCACAGGCGATGCACGTGGGATGAATCGACGGCGGAGTGTTCAACGTCTCGCAGTCGGCGCATTTCCCGGCGAGGAGGCCGAGCATCTCGTCGGCCCCGCGTGCGAACAGGGCACTCTCGGGCGGGACGCCCATCGGGATCTGCTCGCCGGCGGCTTGGAGCTGACCGCGCGCCCGGAGTACTTCGGCGTACGTGGCATCGCGCGCACCGGCCGCGATGGTGGCTGGGACCGTGGCCGCGCCCGGGACCGGTGCGTCGACATTGAACAGCACGCCGGTGGTGCGACCGCCGCCCGTGGCGACCATGGCGACCGGACCGGCCACGTCGAGGGCGCCGATCGCGCCGAGGATGGCCGCCGCCGCGCCGGTGTCGCCGAGTGCGCTGTAGATGGCGCTCGACGACACGGTGGTGGCTCCGAGATGGCGGGCGACAACGCGACCCAGCCGACCGTCGGGGTCAGGGAGCGACCAGGCCCGCACGTCGAGTGCGCCGAGGTGTTCGGCGACATCCCGGACGGAGGGGAGGAACATCTCCTCCCGGAACAATCGGGCGTCGTAGAGGTCGCGGGTGACGGTCTCAGCGTCGCCGCGGTAGCGATCGAGGAGTGGATGTGAGCGGGTGACCCGTGTCGCGATCGTGGCCGGGCCCGGTTCGGCGGTGAGGACGACCGCGGCCGCGCCGGCGCCGCAGCGAGCTTCGAACGCGGTTCCGAGACCCGGGACCAGTGCATCGGACACCACGGCGAGTACCAGGCGAGCCGAACCTGCGGCGACCGCGTCGGCGGCTCCCAGGAGGGCTTCGATCCCCGAGTGCGGTGAACCACTCATGAGTGCGCCGCCCGCGTGGGAACCAAGCCCGATCGCCCCCGCCAGGACCGCGTGACTCGGGCCTTCGGCGAAAGGCGGCCGGGAGCAGCCCCACCACACGCCGTCGAGGAGGCTCGGGTGGAGGCCGGCATGGTCGAGGGCATCGACGGCGGCGCCGACCGCGAGGGTCAGCGCGTCTTCGTCGGGTGCGCACACCGCGCTGACCGAGGGGCCGGCGGCGCGGCCCCAGGTGGGACCGATGTCGGCGGCATCGATGCGCAGGCTCGGTGCGGCGGCTCCCACCGCGCTGATCGTCACTGGACCCCCCATAGGGGCCGGAACTCTACCGTTGCTCGGCCGAACCGATTTCGAGCCGCGCCCGCTCGATCCCGCCCGTTCGATCCGCCGCGTGCGCGCCGGAGGTACGACGTTCGGAGTCGGGATGGAGATGAGCAGCGGGTAACCTGCCCGCTCCTGCGGTGGTGTGGCCGAGTGGTTTCAGGCAAGGGTTTGCAAAACCCTGTACGCGGGTTCGATTCCCGCCACCACCTCTCATTCGTCAACCGGACCCGCGGCCGCTCGCGCTCGGAAGTTCGCGAAACTCGCAGGCCGCGTCGAAAGGATCTCGGTGGGTCACCGTCTCGTCCAAGGATTGACCGCGACCGTCGCAATGGTCATGATCGCCACGGTTGCGGTGCCGACGGCCGGGCCGGCACCCGTCGCGACGGCCGCCCCACGCGCCGAAAACTCCCGTGCTGGCGCGCAACGAGCGGACGCGCAACGGGCTGCGGCCGACTGCGTGGCCGGCAAGCGCAACGCGGTGGCGTTACGCGGCGTGCAGCGCGACCGCTACACCACCGACATCCCGGCCGACGGCGCGGTCGATGCCCAGACCGCGATGTGGCTCCAGGTGGACAACTGGCCGGTGTCCTTCTCCGGGGGCTCGGGCGCGTGTTGGCTCGGAGGTCAACTGTTCGGGACCTATCCCCAGGACACCACGTGGGATGAGTTCCACCACACCGGCGCCTTGAACTTTCAGAACGCCGACATGACGATCGTCGATCTGCGAATCCACAACTTCGGCGATGGCATTCGCGCCCGAGAAGGCGCCCGAAACTTCTTGATCACGGGCGCTCACCTGTCGTTCATGCACGACGATTGCATCGAGAACGACCAGCTCTACTCGGGGACGGTGGAGCACAGCTTCCTCGACGGTTGTTACGTCGCGTTCTCGGCGCGATCGTCGTCGAGTGACGACGAACTCGATGGCCGCACCGAGACCTTCGCGATCCAGGACAACGTCGTGCGGCTCCAGGGGATGCCCACCGTCTACAAGGGCAAGACGCCCGGACACGGTGGCTTCTTCAAGTGGGACGACAACGGCGTGTCGCCGAAGTTGGTGGTGCGCAACAACGTGTTCCGAGTGGATTCGAAACCGAATCACCAGGACCTGGGGTTACCGCGCGGCTACGACGTGAAGTGTTCGAACAACGTGGTCGTGTGGCGCGGCAAGGGCCGGTACCCCGACCGCCTGCCGAAATGTTTCACGGTGACCCGGGACCTCGGCGTGTGGCGGACGGCCGTGGCGCAGTGGCGCGCCGCGCACCCGGC
>JANPMG010000114.1:0-1751 GCA_031422675.1 Acidimicrobiia bacterium
GGCTCGTGCGCCCGTGGTCCGGACTGACCGAACCCCGACACATGGGTGAGGACGAGCCTGGGGTTGACGGCGGCGAGCGCGGCGTAGGACATCCCCCACTTGGCCAGGGTTCCCGGTTTGAAGTTCTCGATCACGACGTCGACCGAACCGGTGAGTTCACGCACGAGTTCCCGGCCGCGCTCGGTACGGAGATCGATCGCGACCGACCGCTTGTTGCGGGCGATCGCCGGCCACCACAGGGAGCGGCCACCAACCGTGACCCCCCACGCCCGCATCGGATCACCGGTTCCCGGCGGTTCCACTTTCACGATCTCGGCGCCGAGATCGCCAAGCAGCTGGCCGGCGAACGGACCGGCGATGAACGACCCGAGTTCGAGGACACGAAGACCGGCGAGGGGAGGCGAGTTCTCGGGCACGCCACCCAGCCTGCCATCCACGCCGGGGCGCCGTGCCCACCCGCGCGTTTGGTGCCTCAACCGTCGCTCCGACGTCTCAGGCGACAAACGCCCGCGGGTCCACGGCGACGGAAGATCTCGGTGGCTGGTCGACGGTAGGGTCACGCGCTGGAGGGAGGTCGCAGAATGAAGGTACGGATCGGGTACGGATTCGGAACCCAGCGCGGGTTCGACTCGGCCCAGTTCATGGCCATGGTCGACGCGCTCGACGAGTTGGAGTTCGATTCGCTCTGGCTGTCGGAACGCATCACCGCCGATGCTCCCGACCCGATCATCGGCCTGGCCGTCGCCGCCGGTCGATCGACCCGACTCAAGCTCGGCACCAGCGTGCAAGTTCTTCCCGGTCGCAACCCGGCCCTGCTCGCGAAGGAACTCGCAACCCTCGACGTCTTGTCCGACGGTCGTTTCCTTCCCGCGTTCGGGCTCGGCATCGCGCACCCGGCGGAGCAACAGGCCTTCGGGATCGACCGCAAACAGCGCGCCGCATACTTCGAGGAAGCGCTCCCCCTCCTGCGTCGGTTCTGGATGGAAGACGACGTGGATCACGCGGGTGACCGGTTCCAGTATCAGGGTCTCACCGTACGGCCGAAGCCGGTGCAACAGCCGCCGGACATCTGGCTCGGCGGTCGGGGGCCGATCGAGTTGCGCCGAGTCGGGCGCCTCGCCGACGGGTGGCTGGCGTCGTTCTCGCTGCCCGACGAATGCGCGGCCGGTCGAAGAGCGATCGAGGCGAGCGCCGCCGAACACCAGCGCACGATCGACCCGGAACACTTCGGCGCCATGATCCTGTACTCCCCGGGCCCGCTGCCCGATCCCGTCGCCCGCCTGATCGGAACTCGGTCACCGGACGTCGATCCGGCGGTGCTCGTACCCTCGACCCTCGATGCGCTGGAGCACCGGATCGAGGAGTACGTGGACGCCGGCTTCTCGAAGTTGGTCCTCGTGCCACTCCATCAGCCCGAGGACTGGACCGAAGAACTCCGACCCATCGCAGCGCGCGTCCAACCGCTCCAGACCTGAGCCACCAAATCCGAGGCCGGGAACGACCGGCTGTGTCACGTCAAAGCTGAGGTCAGGGCGAAGCCGGCGTCACTGGCGGATGACCGATCGCGCCCTCTTCGCCGGCGACGAACGGTGACCGTGCCAACCGGATCACACTGAAGAACATCACCGCCACCGCGGCGGCGACGATGCTGTACTGCAGCACTCCGTGCGCTTTGAGGTTCTCCTCGAAGAGGAAGATGCCGAGGAACGCGGACAGGATCGGGTTCGTCACCGCCAGCGCCGGGAGGGACG
>JANPMG010000115.1:0-10741 GCA_031422675.1 Acidimicrobiia bacterium
GCCGGGAGATTCGCGACCGAGACCACATGGACGTCACGGCTGACGAAGACGTGATCCACCCGCGCCATCGCAGGGAGTACTGCAAGCAGGCCGTGGGCCCGGAAGCGCAATGACCGAGTCAGACCCTTCCCAGCGGTCCGATGACCGTCGCGCGCCCCTGCCTGCTGGAGCGGGCGGGTGAAGCCGGGCCGAAACGTGGTGGCGTTGAAATCGCCCACGATCGCGAACGGGGGTTCGAGCGCGGCCACATACTTACCCAGCGCAGTCATCTCGGCGCGCCACGAGCGGTAGCCTCGGGGCTCGAGTAATGCGGTCAGGTGGACGGCCACGACGTCGAGATCCCGAACACCACACCGGACCGTGGCGTGCACGATACGGAGCGCGCCGTTCTCGACGACGGTCGAACCGGCGCGCAACGCGATGCGCGACGCGATGGCGATCTCGTAATCCGGTCGCGTCGACGGCGCATCGACCGCATGGTGGTAGGTCCCGGCCGCACCGGTGTGGGTGAACTCCGCCATGAACGATTCGTTGCGTTCGGTGAGAACGAGCAGATCAGCATCGGCGGCAACCAGGCGGGCCACCGACCGGGCGGGGGTGCGATTCCCCACGAACACGTTGGCGACGGCGACGCTCACCTGCGACGCCGACGCGATCCAGGCCGGGGCGCGATCGGCCACCACGCGCGGAATGAGAATGGCCACGTGGTACACGCCGAGCAGCGCGGCGAGGATCGCCACAGCCCAGGCGCGAGTGAGGAGCGCCACGACGAGCACCGCCCAAACGGCGGCGAGATTCACCGGCAACATGTCGTGAAGGACCGCCAGCACGACGAAGCGATTCATCCGCGTGATCGCCGTGAGCACACTGAGCGCGAGGAACGTCACCACCCCCCACAAGAAGACCTGCACGGGCGGACCGTATCGAGCCGGAGAACCAAACACGAGTTGGGTGCGCCGTTGCGCTCACGCGGCCGGGCATCATGGCTCGGTGATCGTCCCCGCCGAGATCAAGGAAGCGGTCGTCCGACGCTTCGGTGATGTCGATGCCACCTTCGAGTCGTTCGCGCACAACGAGACGCTGACCGACGGCGTCTGGCGCGTGCGGGCCGGAAACGATTCGGTGATCGTGAAGCGACTCCGCCCACCCGACGCGGCGGGCGACACGCCGTGGGCCCGGCATTGGACCGAGCGATCGACCGAACCGCGGCACTGGAACTATTGGAACCGAGAAGCGCAGGCGTACGAGTCCGGGATTGTCGCCGTCTTCGAGGCCGACGGAATCCGCGCGCCGGATTGCATCGCCGTCGAGAGGCACCCGCAGGGTGTGGACCTCTGGCTCGAGGATGTGCAGGGCGTGCCCGGTGAGACATGGGATCTCCCGAGCTATGCCCGCGCCGCCGAGGCGCTCGGCGCGGGCCAGGCGCGCGTATCGGGACTCGAGTCAGGGCCCTCGTTCCCGTGCCTGAGCCAGAACTTCCTCGAGGACTACAGCCGCGAGAAGCCGGTGGACTGGACGCTCCTGCATTCGGACCCGGCCTGGAACCACCACCTCGTTCGCGACCATTTCCCGGCCGAACTCCGTGGCGCGGCCTCGATGCTGCACGAATCACGCGACGCGCTCTACGCCCTCACGGCCCGGCTGCCCCGCATGCTCTCGCATCTCGACTTCTGGTCCAAGAATCTGATCGAGACGCCGAGCGGCATCGTCGCGATCGACTGGGCTTTCGTCGGCGACGGCGCCATCGGCGAAGACGTCGGCAACCTGATCCTCGACGCCGTGTTCGACCACTTCGTCGACGCTGCGCTCCTGCCTGAACTCGAGGTTGCGGTGTTCGATGGCTACCTCGCCGGGCTTCGGCGCGGCGGCTGGACCGGCGACGAGCGGGTCGCTCGGCTCGGCATGCATGCCTCGGCGATCAAGTACGACTGGCTCACGCCTTTCATGCTCGCCCGCGCTACCGCTGATCGGCAGATGGCCTACGGCGGCATGGTGGAGGTGGACGCTGCGCACCGATTCGCACAACGGGGCGCGGCACTGCTCCACGCCACCGGTTGGGCAGAACAGGCGCTGGCCGCGGCGCGACACCTGGACGGGTGACCTTCGATTCAGACGTCGACCAGCAGGTCGCGATACTCCGGATGGGACGAGATGAAATCGGCGACGTACCAACAGGTCGGTTCGACGCGCCGGCCGCGAGACCGCAGGTCATCGAGCGCACCGGCCACCACGTGGGCGGCGACGGCCTGGCCGCGATGGACGGGCTCGGTGTAGGTGTGATGCATGACCACGTGATCACCCGCGTCGCGGTACTCGACAAACCCCACGACGTGGCCCTCCGACACGGCTTCGTACCGATCGTGGGCCGGCGCGTGACGCACCGTGACCGGCGGTTCGTAGCCATCAGTCATTGCGTCAGTCCCCTCATGTGATCACGGTTCCCGGCGGACCGGAACGACAAACGCCAGGTTGCCCAACTCCGGTAGGCCCGAGCCCGGCGGGTTTGGCCAACCGTGAGGCGGGAACGATCCTTGCACCGGGACCCGCCACCCGATCGACCAACGAAGGAACTTGCTGCGGTGAATTACAACGACATGATGAGAAACGTTGCCGGTTCGACCGGTCTCACCCGTCGCCAAGCCGATGAAGCCGTGGTGACCACGCTCACCGTCCTCGCGGAGATCATCTCGGCGGACGAGACGCGAGACCTCCTCGCCCAGTTGCCGAAGTCGTTTCGCGAACGGGTGCCGCTCAGCGGCACCACGCTTCCGATGCGGCCGATCGAGTTCCTGGCCCGAGTCTCGGACCTCACGCCGAACCCCGCCGACATCGACGTCGAGACCAAGGTGCGCGCGGTCTTCGCGGTCCTGACCCAGGCGGTCAACTCCGGCGAGATGAACGACATCGCCGAGGAACTCGGCGATGAGTTCGCTGACCTGCTGGACCGCACGCAACGCGTCGAGCGCGAGGCCGCTCGCGAGACTCTCGATCCACCGGTCGACACTGTTGATCCGCAGACCGACTTCGAACCGCGGGTCGACTTCGAACCGTTCGATCAGCCGGCCCCCACGGTGATCGCCAACGGCCACTCCGGTGGTCGATCACTCGTAGACCTCGCGCTCTCAGTACCGGTCGCCTTTGCCCATCTGGCCATCGGCATCCTCCGCAAGCCGGTCCAATCCGGCATCGATCTCATCGACGGCGCGCGCCGCTGAGCCCGGACCGAGTGAGAAGTGCTCGATCACCCGCCGGACCCGGGCTCTGGTTCGATCCGCGTCTCGCGCGCGGAGAACCGCTCCATGTCGGATGAACACTTTGATCTCGACGGCGCGCGTCGCGCCACGGCGAAGAACGAGACCGCACTGTGGGTGGGTCGTCTGCTTGCGAGCCCGGGGAGCGACAACGCCATCCTCGCGGCTGCGTTGGCCCAGACCGAGCACTGGTGGGTCGGCCCGGTCTCGGTACCGGTCGACGATCTCGTCCGTTTGGCCGGTCCGGAGGACGACGCGCTCGTCGAAATCGACACGGAGGAATGGGAAGCGGACGTCTCCGCAATGACCGAGAGCGTGGAAGAAGGATGGGAACCGCCGCCGCTCCTCGCCGAGTATCAGGACGGACGGCTGCTCCTCCAGGACGGCAACCATCGCTACGAGGCACTGGTACGCGAAGGTTCCTCTGCGGCTTGGGTCCTCATCTATTTCGACGATCCGACCGCTCGTGACGAATACCTCCGCGAGCACACCGACAACGTCCCGGCATGATCTCTGATTGCACAGTTTCTTCCGCACCACCTTCCCCTCGGCACCCCGGTCACCATCAAGGCGTAACCGAGGCCGCGGTCCGGCCGATATTCCTCGACCGCGAGGTGACCCGAGGACCAGACTGGCGCCATGGCAGGTTCAGGGGCCGCGCTGGAGATCGATTCGCTCGTGAAGCGATACGGCGATCACGTGGCGCTCGACGGCGTGAGCCTCACGATCGAACCGGGCGAGGTGTGTGGGTTGCTCGGTCCGAACGGCGCGGGCAAGACCACGCTCGTCTCGATTGTGGCCGGACTCCGTCGCCCCAGCGCGGGTTCCGTACGCGTCGCCGGTACCGACGTGACCACGGGCGGGCGGGCGACCCGCGCGCTGGTGGGGCTCGCGGCGCAAGAGACCGGGATCTATCCGACGATCACCGTGCGCGAGAACCTCGTGTGTTTCGCCGATCTCGCCGGATACCGCAACGCCCAACGCGAGCAGCGCATCGACGAAGTCGCCGAGATTCTCGAACTGACCGAGCTCCTGCCCCGCCTCGCCCGGCACCTCTCGGGTGGCGAGAAGCGGCGGCTCCACACCGCGATGGCCCTGCTGCACCGGCCGCGGGTGTTGTTGCTGGACGAGCCGACAACCGGGGTGGACGTTGCGACCCGTGCGCGTCTACTCGCAGCCGTCACCGCGCTCGCCGAGGCCGACGGGACCGCCGTCGTCTACTCCACGCACTATCTACCCGAGATCGAAGAACTCGGCGCGACGGTTGCGATCCTCGATCGCGGTCGGTTCCTCGCCCGCGGTCAACTTCACCAGCTCGTCGCCGCCCACGGATCGGGCGAACTCGAGATCACGTTCGACGGACCCGCACCATCGATCGAGGGCACCCGGTTCGAGACGGACGGGTGCGTGTTGCGCCTCGCGACCGAACAACCGGGAACCGCGATGGCCGATCTCATCGGTCGGCTCCACACCGACGCCGAGCGAGTGATCTCGGTCGATGTGCGCCGCCCGAGCCTGGAGAGCGTGTTCATGAATCTGACCGGGCGTCGCTACTCCGCCGACGCCGATGGCGCGACGGATATCGCTACCGATTCGCCTACCGAGACCGATGCCGACCGGAGCGCGTCGTGACCGATTCCAGCCTTGCTCGCATCATGGCGATCGCGCGCCTCGACCTGCGAATCCTGCGTCGCGATCCCATGTTTCTTCTCATCTTCACGATCATGCCCCTCGGGTTCATGGCCTTCACCAAGGGCGCCTACGGCGCGGCGATGAACGTGCGCTATCCGGGTGCCTCGTTGAACGGGGCCGAGCAGGTCGTCCCCGGCGCGGCCGTGCTGTTCAGCGGCTTTCTCGTCGGCAACCTCGGGTTCGCAGTGTTTCGTGAACACGCGTGGTCCACGTGGGAGCGACTGCGCGCGAGCCACCTCGAGACTTGGGAGCTGATGCTCGGCAAGAGCATCGCTCCGATCATCAGCCTCGCGGTTCAGCTCGCAGTGATGCTCGGCTTCGGAGGATTGATCTTCGACCTGGACATCAGAGGATCACTCGCCGCGTTCCTCGCCGTCGCCGCGATGCTGGCGGTGATGGAGGTCGCACTCGCCTTCATGCTGCTCGCCATCTGCCGCTCGGTGCTGCAACTCAACGCCGCCACGAACCTGGGCGCAATGCTGCTCAGCGGGATCGGCGGCGCGGTCACCCCGGTGTACTTGCTGCCCGCGTGGGCGCAGCGGGTGGCACCGGCGACGCCGACGTACTGGGCGATGCGTGGCTTCCGCAGTGTGATCGTCGACGGCGCCGGGTTCGGGGCGATCGTCCTGCCCCTCGGCATGCTCGCCGGATTCACGATCGTCTTCGCCGGCATTGCGGCGCTGCGGTTCGGCGTGGAGGAAGCCAAGCTTTCCTGGGCCTGATCGCTCGGGACCACCGGAGCGGCGAGTCTCAGGACTTCACCAGGCGAGCAATCGCGGCCGACGCCTCGGCGATCTTGGCGTCCGCATCCGGGCCGCCACCGTCGATCGCGCCTCGGACGCAGTGATCCAGATGCGGGTCGAGCAGTTCGAGCGCCACCGCCTGGAGGGCGCGGCTCGCGGACGAGATCTGCGTGAGGATGTCGATGCAATAGGCGTCTTCGTCCACCATGCGCTCCAGCCCGCGCACCTGCCCTTCAATGCGCCGCAGCCGCGTTCGGATCGCCGCGTTGTCAGCCCGCATCACACGCCTCCTGTATAGGGTAGGGGGGTATTGTATCGGGTGGATCTGGTCCGAGACAACGACGCACACCGGTGATGCCGACATTGGGGACTTCCGCCTCTGCTACGCGGCGAGAACAACTCGTACTGTCAGCAACGGAGCAACTCGACCCGGAGGTTCGTCATGATCGGTTTCACGTCGCTCGTCGGCACCATTGCCCGATGGGACAACGATCACATGTGGGGCGGCGGCGCCTGGTTCTTCATGACCCTGATGATGTTGCTCGGAGTCGCAATCGTCGGCCTCGTCATCTGGCTCGTGGCCCGCGGTGGGCAACACCAACCGGCGTCGGGTCTCGAAGCGGCTCGGTCGATCCTGGCCGAGCGACTCGCCCGCGGCGAGATCCCGCCCGAGGAGTACCGAGAGCGGCTTCAACACCTTCAGTAGCGCGAGTCGCCTCGAGGCAAGCGCGGTTTCGCCACTCCGGCCGGGATATGGCGCCGGCGGCGCGGCGCGTCAGAAGCCGTGGTGAGGTGGAAGCTCGCCGCGGCCGATCGCGTCGGCGCGAGCGTGAAGCAGTGCAGCGCTCTGGTGGAGGTCGTGGCCGATCACGTACCGGCCGGCCTTGACGCCGTTCACGACGAACCGTCCCAACTCGTCGAGGTCCGCAACGGCATCGGACTTCCCCAGCGATGCGAGGTGTTGACGGAACTGCTCGAACGTGGGCACCGGACCCGGCGGCCGTTCGCGCGTGCGCGCGAGTTCGGGCGGTCGGTTCCGTTGCGCGGTCCAGAGGCCGGTGTCCATCAGTCCGCCCGAGGGGTAGAACACCGCGGCGCGCAGGTTGGTGCCGGTTTCGATCAACTGGTGTGCGAGCGCCTCGGTGAGACAGGTGATCGCCGCTTTGCTCGACGCGTACACCGACGCGTAGGGCACCGGCGCGATCCCCCCGTCACTCGACGACGTGTTCACGATCATGCCGTCCTCGCCCCCGGCGATCATCCGTGGCACGAAGGCGAGGATGCCGTTGGCGACGCCGAAGACGTTGACGCCGAAGCACCACCTCCAGTCGTTCGATTCCTGTTCCCACGGCAAACCGCCACCGCCCGACGTCACGCCCGCATTGTTGAAGAGCAGGTGGCACGCACCGTGCTGCGCGTACACGGCGTCGGCGAGCGCATCCACCGACGCGGCGTCGGAGACGTCGGTGAGCACCCCGCGTACCTCACCTCGATCGGCGAGTTCGCCGACGGTCCGCTCCAGCACCGGCGCCTCGACGTCGGCGATCACCACCTTCGCGCCCGCGTCGAGCAGCGCGTGGACGATGCCGCGGCCGATCCCCGAGGCGCCACCGGTCACGACGGCGATCCGGCCGGTGAGGTCCTCCATCACCCGTTCCACTGCACGTGGTACTCGTCCTTCCACCATTCGGCTGCCCGGATCTCTTCGGCCTTCGTGACGAGACTCCGGTCCTGCCCGAGATCCGACGGACGGGGCCCGATCCGCTCGCCGATCGATCCGAGCGCGTGCAAATCGAACCCATAGCAAGACGCGGCGGTGCCGCCGAGCATCTGGCGCGTGTCACCCACCGGCACGTCGCCGAAGTCGCTGCGCAACCGTGGCACCGTGTTGGGCCACGTCCCTTCCGGATGCGGGTAGTCGGTGCCCCACATCGCGACATCGCAGCCGATCGCATGGCGCCGGCGGATCTCCTCCTTCGACATCGTGGAGGCACCCACGAAGATGTTCACGCCGAAGTACTCGGACGGCAGCTTCGAGAGGATGCCCTTCATGAGTGCAGCCATCTTCTTGGTGGTGTGTCCCCCACCGAGGTACTGGTCCCACTTCCACTTCATGTCGGCCACCCAGTACGAGGCGCCTTCGGTCACCACGAACTTGAGCTCCGGGAACCGTTCGAACGCGCCGCCGAAGAGCAGGTGGGAAATCGGACGGTGCGTCCACCACACGACCTCGGCGAGGTAGATGCCGATGAACTCGTTCATCTCTTCGCGCGGCGCCTCACCCGAGTGCACGTGCACGGGGAAGCGCGCCGCCTGGCACGCCGCCCACACCGGGTCGTACGACGGGTCGTTGTACGGCGCGTGGTGTCGCCACATCGTGGGGATCATGATCCCCCGGATTCCGGGGTGCTGCGCGAGCCACTCGATCTCGGCCACCGCGCGGCTGACGTCGTGGGTGATCGGCACCAGGCCGACACCGCCTCGCCGGTCGGGGCTCGTGGCGCACAGATCCACCAGGAATCGGTTGTGTGCGCGGGCGCCGGCGAACGCGAGTTCCGGGTCCTCGATGGTCCCGGCCGACAGGCCGGCGCCGAACGGCGGCGACTCCATCCCGGTGATGGCGTCGGCATCCGGGAAGATCACTTCGGCCGCAACGCCGTCGGCGTCCATCTCCTTGTCTCGCTGCTCGGCGTCGAACGCGCCCCGCAGGCCTTCCTCGTGGGTGGTCTCCCAGTCCGTGATGTAGTCGTAGTTGAGCTTCATCTGCTCGTCGCGGTTCGCGTTTCGTTCGGCGAGGAACGCATCGAATGCCTCGGTGTACCGAGGATCAAGATACGGCCGGTACTCCTCGCACGGAAGTCCGGCATGTGCGTCGGCCGAGATGATCGTGTAGCGGTCGTCGGGTTCCACGTCAGTCCCTCTTGCCGAGCACGGACAGGTCGTCGTAGCGCTGGTGCGCGTACGGAAGCAGCCAGTCGGCGGGCACGCGCTCCACCACCTCGCCGGACTGGGTGGTGGCGACCTGCGCGAACTCGAATGCGCGGATCGCGCCGATGGGGATGTCGATGATCGGGTCGAGCGGTGACTCGCCGAACGTGAGCGTGCCGTCGATCGCGCGTCCGGCGCGTGCCTCCTCGTGCCGCCGCACGTGGACGAGCGCCGGCTCGGTGTCGAAGCCCTTGCCGTCCGGGGACGGACTGCACTTGAAGTAGAAGTCGACCTTGTCCTTCGGTGCGATGTCGATCGAGTCACCGAGCGTGCCCCGCACCTCGGCGAGCACGAAGCCCATCCGCTCCATGCGCGCGGTGATCGTGTTGCCGTCCACGTTGATCGAGACCTCGCCGATCTTCTTCGGTTCGCCGTAGGTCTCCCGCCCGCCGATGGTGGCCTGCTCGGTGGTCATGGGCATGAAGAGTGGGTACTCCCCCTCGGTCCCTTCGTGGCGGGCCCGCACGCCGAACCAGCCGGCGCCGAAGGTGGGAATGCCGGTCCCCATGTCGACGGTGGCGAAGCGGATGCGCGCAAGGGGTTCGCTCGGTTCGAGCGGTGGCGGCAGTACGGCCCGGATCACGTCGGGATCGGTCTCCCACACGACGGTCAGTGCGGTGGACCAGATCTTGGCGGACGTCGCCTCGACCTCACGGTTGCGCTGCTGGTCGAGCTCGCGAGCTCCGTAGCGGACGTTCATGTCGACTCCCCTCGCCGTTGGGTCACTCCCTACTCACCACGCCTTGATCACCTGGTCACGGTCGAACGCGTTGCACGTCGAGTCCGGCGGGTAGTCGTCGGGAGCGAGCGGCCGGGCGACGTCGGCGACCGTGGGCCCGATCCGATTGCCGATCGTGCGCAGCGCGTCGAGATCGAACCCGTAGACGTCCGCCGCGGTGGTCTCGACCATGCGTCGGGTCTCGTCGGCGGGCACGTCACCGAACGCGGCGCGTAGCGCTTCGGTGGTGTACGGGTAGGTACCCTCGGAGTGCGGGTAGTCCGCGCCCCACATGATGCGGTCGACCCCGACGTCGTGACGCAACGGCGCTTCCGACGGCCGCAAGAAACTCGCGCCGATCCACACGTTGCGCTGGAAGTACTCGGTGGGCGTCATCGTGAGCTGTTTCGCAACTGCCCCGAAGAACACCGCCTCCGCCGCGCCGCCGTGGGTCATACGGCGGTGGAACCAGTCCAAGGTTTCGAGCCCGCGCGGCACCCAGCTCAGACCCTGCTCGGTGAGCACGACGCGCAGGCGCGGGTGCCGCTCCAGCACGCCGCCGAAGATGAGGTGCCATGCCGCGCGATGAGCGAACCAGGCGATCTCGATGAGCATGATCGCCCGCGCCGCTTCCGCCTCACCGAAGTCCGGGAGGCCACTGCCGGCATGAATGTTCAGGGGTACGTCGAGTTCCTCACACAGGTCCCAGAGCGGCTCATACACCGGATCCCACAGCGGTGGGACCTCGGAGTTCGGCGGGACGTTGGGGAGCAGGATCCCCCCGAGGACATCCATGTTCTCGCTCGCCCAGCGGATTTCCGCGAGCGTGTCCTCGAGGTGATTGAGGAACACCTGCGCGCAGCCCGCGCGCCGGCCCGGTGCCGCCGCGCAGAAGTCCGCCAGCCAACGGTTGTGGGCCTGCAATCCAGCCCACCGTCGCTCGTAGTCGGCCGTAGTGGGCTCGAGTGCAGTCAGGTTTCCCTGCGCGAAAAACGGCGGCACCGTGTTGGGGAACAGCACCTCGGCCACGACGCCCTGTGACTCGGTCTCGGCGAGGCGCTGCGCGCTGTCCCAGTTCCGATAGGCGGTGGGCGCAAGGAGGTCCGCAAACGGGTTCATGTACGCATCGGCCCACGCGTCGAACTCCCCGTGCCACTGCGACGCGAGATACGGCTTGTACGCGCGCAACTCCGCGCCCGCATGGCCGTCGACCGAGATGATCGTGTACCGGTCGGTCGGCGCCGCCGTCATCGGACCCCCTTCGCCCGTCGTGATGGCACGACCGGACGCGGCGACGCTACCTGCGTCGGCGATCGCCGTGCCCAGACCCGGCGCGCCGCGAGCGATGC
>JANPMG010000116.1:0-17028 GCA_031422675.1 Acidimicrobiia bacterium
GGACAACGTGACGCTGGACGTCGGTGCGATCGCGCAGATCACGCCGACCGGCGTCACGATGGTCGACGGCACGGTCCACGCCGTCGACGTCATCATCTACGGAACCGGCTTCAAAGCGTCGAGCTTCCTCACGCCGATGACCGTTCGCGGTGCGGACGGCCGGGACCTGCACGAGGAGTGGGACGGCGAGGCCCGCGCTTATCTCGGGATGACGGTCCCGCAGTTCCCGAATCTGTTCCTGATGTACGGCCCGAACACGAACATCGTGATCAACGGCAGCATCATCTACTTCTCCGAACTCGAAGCGCGCTACATCGTGGAGAGTGTGCGCATGCTCGTGGAAGCAGGTGTCGAGTCGATGATTGTCCGGCCCGAGGTCCACGACGAGTACAACCGCGCCGTGGATGCGGCGAATGCCCGGATGGCATGGGGCGCGGCGAGTGTGAACACCTGGTACAAGAATGCCTCCGGCCGGGTCACCCAGAACTGGCCCTTCACGCTGCTCGAGTTCTGGCAGCGCACCCGGCACCCGAATCCCGAGGAGTACATATTGCGATGACCCACGAAGCTCGACCCCACCTCCTGATCGGGACCCGCAAGGGTCTGTTCACTCTCGCCACCGGGAACCGGCGCGAGTGGCAGCTCTCCGAGCCGACGTTCCTCGGCCACATCATCTCCCACGCCGTGCTCGACCCCCGCGATCAACGTACGATCCTGGTGGGCGCGAGCACCGGGCATCTGGGTCCCACCGTGTTCCGCTCCGACAATTTCGGGGCCTCCTGGACCGAGGCCACGCGCCCGCCGGCGTTCACCCCGGGCGAGGCGCTGGCGCGCAGTCTGCGCACCGTTTTCTGGCTGGCGCCCGGCCATCCGTCCGAGCCCGGCGTCTGGTACGCCGGCGGATCGCCGCAGGGCTTGTTCCGTACCGAGGACGGCGGCGATACCTGGGCGCCGGTCGCCGGCTGGAACGATCACCCCGAGTGGACCACGTGGGCGGAGTGGCCGGAGGAGAACACTCCCGATGGTTCGTTGTTGCATTCCGTCGTGGTGGATCCACGCGATCCGGATCATCTGTATCTCGGTATGTCCGCGGGCGGAGTGTTCGAGAGTGTCGATCGGGGCGGTGATTGGTCGCCGCTCAACGACGGACTGGCCACGGTGTTCGAACCCGAGGAAGGACCCAACTTCTTCCACGACCCGCACTGTGTCCGGTTGCATCCGTTGCAGCCGGATCGCCTGTATCAGCAGAACCATTGTGGGATCTATCGCCTCGATCGTCCGGACACGCGCTGGACCCGTATCGGCGACGCCATGCCGCGCGCGGTCGGGGACATCGGTTTCCCGATCGAGCTCCATCCGCGTGACCCCGATACCGCGTGGGTGTTCCCGATGGATGGCTCCGACGTATGGCCGCGCACCAGTCCCGACGGTCGACCGGCCGCCTACGTGACCCGTGATGCCGGCGAGTCGTGGACCCGGCTCGATCGCGGTCTACCGGCGCGAGGATGGTTCACCGTGAAACGCCAGGCCATGACCGTGGATGCCGGTGATCCGGTCGGTGTGTACTTCGGTACGACGAGCGGCGAGGTGTGGGGGAGCGTCGACGAAGGCGTCAACTGGGTGTGCCTCGCGCAGCATCTTCCCGAGATCTACGCGATCGAGTCCGGCGCACCCGCGTCGTGAAGGTTCGGATCCCGTCGCCGCTGCGCTCCTACACCGGTGAGCGAGCGGTGGTCGACGGTGCCGGCACCACGCTCGGGGCGGTGCTGCGCGATCTGGATCGCCAGTTTCCGGGGATCCGGTTCCGGATGGTGGACGAACAGGAGCGCGTGCGCAAGCACATGAAGATCTTCGTGAACGACGAGGCGGTGCGGGACCTCGACGCCGTCGTGACCGAGGCCGACGACGTGACGATCGTCCAGGCATTGTCGGGTGGGTGACCCGGCCGCGTATGGTGCGGCCGTCGATCAGCGAGCGCGGAGAGTGCGTGTGATGAGTGGTAGCGGGAGTGCGTTCGTCGCGTACGAGGTACGGGACAACGTTGCGTGGGCGCGCATCGATCACGGGAAGGCGAACGCCCTGTCCTTCGACGTCCTGCGCGCGCTCGACACGTGCCTGACTCGGGCCGAAGATGATGACGCAGTGGGTGCGCTCTGTATCACCGGCAAGCCCGGATTCCTCACCGGCGGCTTCGATCTCTCGGTGATGAAGTCCGGTGACGCAGCGGCGATGATCTCACTCGTCTCCGAGGGCGGCGCGTTGTTCACGCGCATCTACGCGTCGGGCCTTCCGGTGGTGGTCGCCTGTCCTGGGCACGCGGTCGCAGCCGGTGCGTTGCTGTGTTTGGCGGCCGACGAGCGCATCGGAGCCGACGGCGCGTTCCAGATCGGACTGATCGAGACGAAGATCGGCATGGTGTTACCGCGCTGGGCGATCGAGTTCGCCGAAGAACGGCTGAGCATGCGGCACTTCCAGGCCGCCGTCGTCGGCGCTCGCATGTACCCCCCGGCGGGGGCGTGTGACGGAGGCTTCCTCGACTCGGTGGTCGCGCCCGAGGCGCTAGATGACGCCGCGCAGGCGGCCGCCCAGGTGTGGGCATCGCTCCCCGGACCCGCCTACGCGGGACAGGTCACTCAAGTACGCGGGTCACGCATTGCCGCGCTGGAGGCCGCGATCGCGGCCGACCGTGCTTCCATCGCGAGCTGAGGAGTCGCTGCACGACCGTCGGACGCGGGCGACGGTCGCCACGACGGTCAGTGGGTGAGGACCAGCTGCCGCGCGAACGCCGACTCCCGGCTCGCGTCGGTGACCATGTCGGTGGTCGGGTTCGCGGCCGCAAAGGTGAAGGTTCCGTTATTGCCCTTTTGAGGCCGTCCGCCTACCTTGCCGCCCCATGACGCTCTCCCCGCATCGCCGGCCTTTCCCGAAAGTTGGGTTGATCGTGGCGACGGTCGTTGCGCTCATCGTCACCGCGTGTGTCCCTCGTCCGAACTTCGCCCCGCCGGTCGGGCCACGCGCCGAACTCGGACATACCGGTCGATGGTTCACTGACAGCTACGGGCGGGTGGTGACGCTTCGCGGCGTCAACTTCGTGCAGAAGTTCCCGCCGATCGCACCGGCGAGTGCGGGCTTCGGTGCGGACGACGCCCGGTTCTTGCGCGACGAGGGTTTCAACGCCGTTCGGCTCGGCGTCGTCTTCGGCGCAACGATGCCCCGGCCCGGCCACATCGACCAGGCCTATGTCGACTCCATCGCCGCCACCGTGCGCGTCCTGGCGAAGGAGGGCATCTTCACACTGCTCGACTTCCACCAGGACGGGTACGGGCCCGCGGTGAACGGCAACGGATTTCCCGAGTGGGCCACGCTCACCGACGGTCTCCCGAATCCGCCCGATCCGTTCCCCACCTACTACCTGACCAACCCCGCGCTTCAGCGCGCCTTCGACAACTTCTGGGCGAACCGGCCCGGTCCGGACGGAGTTCCGCTCCAGACGCATTACGCGGCGGCGGTGCGGGCCGTCGCCGCGGCCGTGGGTGGGGAGGACTACGTCCTGGGCTACGACCTCATGAACGAGCCCTGGCCGGGAACCGAGTGGGGCGCGTGTCTGACCGGATGTGAGGACCTCGAGGCCTCCCTCATCGTGCCGTTCGCGCAGCGCATGTCCGCCGCGATCCGCAGTGTGGACCGGGACCACATCGTGTTCACTGAGCCGTTTGTGCTGTTCAACTTCGGTGGTGCCGACACCTCGATCTCGGGGATCGGCGCGCCGCAAAGTGGGCTCTCGTATCACGTGTACGCCACCAGCCCCGCGCTGGACGAAGCGGTGATGGACCGTGCGATCGCCGCGTCGGCGCGCGGTGATGTCCTGCTGAGCACCGAGTTCGGCGCTACCACCGACACCAACACACTCCAGCGGTTGACCGGTGCGTTCGACCGGCGATTGTTGTCGTGGATGTTCTGGACCTACGACGAGCAGATGGTCAGGGACCTGACCGCGGCTCCCACCGGCGCGAACGTTTCCACCTCGACGCTTGACGGTCTGGTGCGTCCCAACGCGATGGCCACGAACGGGACCCCGACGAGTTCGGAGTTCGATCCCACGACCGGGACCTACGACTTCTCGTACTCGACCACGCGTCCCGACGGAACTTCCGCGAACCCGAAGTACCGCACGAGCTTCGTGATGCCGCGCCGCGTGTATCCCGACGGCTACACCGTGACCGTCGACGGCGCGACCGTCCGCACGTGCTCGTCCACGCTGGTGCTGCGGAATGCTCCGGAGGCGGCATCGGTCCGCGTGCACGTCACCCGCGGTGGCCCGTGCGCCAAACCGAAAGCTCCGTAGTCTCTGCTCGTACCACGTGCCTGCTCGTCGGTCCGTGGTTCAAACCGCACGCCTGACCAAGACGCTCCCGAGCCGTCCGTCTCGCGCCGCGGCGGCTCAGTTGACGCGGCCCGGTGCGATGACCCATGCGCTGGGCTGCCCCGTGGCTCTCGAAATCAGGTCGAAGTCCGCGTCGTAGTGAAGCACCGTGAGGTCGAGCGCCTCGGCGGCCGCCGCAACCAGCAGGTCGGGGATCTTTCGTCCCCGCTGGCTCCGGGTTGCGAGGAGGCGCTGAACCTGGAGGGCGCGTGTGACGTGCTCGGCTGTCGTTTCGACAACATCGAACGCGCTGAGCGAATCGGCCAAGCGGTCCCACTCGTCGCGATTGCGGGCGGAGTACCCAATCTCCAAATCGCAGATCCGTGCTCGCGCGATGCCGCCGGCGAGGGCGATCGGCTCGACGACACTGCGGATCTCCGGGAGGCCGAGCCGTTTCAGCACGCTCGTATCGATGAGGTGGGTCAGCGCCACGCGTCTTCGCGATCGCACAGATCCGCGTCAGCGAGGACATCGAGCGCCGCAAGCACTCGCCGTGACCGATCGCTACTGGCGCGCCGTAACGCTTCGTTCACGGTGTCCTTGATCGTCTGGGTCCCCAGTTCGGACCTGGCCGCGCTCAGCGCCGCTTCGTCCAGTTCCACCAGATGCTTCGTCATCCCGCTCAGTATATATGGTCTGGCTCTCGTATATACCGGGACTCGGTCGTCACCCGCGGCGGCCCGTGCGCCGCACCGAAGTTGCGGTCGCCCGTCCCGGGGTTACGCGCCGAAGGCCGCCCGTGCCGCGGCGAGTCCGTTGGGTACTGCGGACCAGTAGTCGTAGGTACCGTGGTCGCGGAGTTCGGTCGCCGCTCGTACCGCAGCATCGAGCGCGGCCCAGTACAGCGACCCGCCGACGCTGATACGTCGGACTCCCAGTGCGCCGAGTTCGTGGATGGTCGGCATCCCGGGCCGGGGGAGCACGTTCACCGGTCGGTCGACGGACGCGACGATGACGCGGAGGTCCTCAGCAGCGGTCACCCCCGGTGCGAACAGGACGTCGGCACCGGCTTCCTGGTACGCCTGGAGTCGAGTCACCGTGTCGGCAAGGTCGACGCGGCCATGTAAGAAGTTCTCGCACCGGCCGGTGAGGACGAGTTGGGTGGGGCCACGGTGTGCGGTCTCAGCCGCGGCGCGGACTCGATCGGCCGCTACTTCGAGTGGATAGATCACGTCACGGTTGCGGTCGTAGTCCTCGATCGAGAACCCCGCGAGCCCGGTCGCGGCGGCGAGGCCGACGGTCTCGGCCACTCCGTCGGGGTCGTCGGCAAAACAGTGCTCGAGGTCGGCGCTCACGGGAATCGATACCGCGCTGGCGATGGCCCGAGCATGGTCGAGCACTTCGTCGCGGCTGCCCCCGCCGTCGAGACGGCCGAGCGTGCCCGCAAAGCCCGAACTCGTGGTCGCAAGCGCCGCGAAACCGAGCGACTCGAAGACTTTTGCGGACCCGACGTCCCACGGGTTCAGCATCAGGAGCGGAATGTCCTGCTGATGCAAAGCGAGAAATCGTTCGAAGCGTGATTCGGCCATGCCCCATCCTTTCTGCTCGTCCGGGTCTGTGCTTGTCATCACGCCCTCGCGTGAGTCACTCCCGAACCGCAGCGAGGTACGAGCGGAGGTGAGCAGCTCGGGAGGCGTCCCCGATGTCCTCGGTGCCTGATGTGCCCTGAGGCGCGCTCCAGAAGCCGGAGGAGCAATAGTGCAGTGTGGGCTGGCTTCAGTGGCAATGGGCGTTGACGATCGCGGGCGGGGCGCTCGTGATCGGGCTCGCGTGGCGGACGGCGGTCCGGCCGTGGCAGCGCAACGTCGCCGCGTTCGCACGCGAACTCGCGCTGGTATTGGTGCTGTACTCGATCTGGATTCTCGCCGGCAGCCTGTCCGTCGCGCGCACGGACGAAGGGTTGGTCAACGGCCGGTGGGTATACCGGGTCCAGAACGCGATGGCGTTGCCGAGCGAGACGATCCTGCAGAACTGGATCGTCCCGCATCCGTTGGTGGCGCGCTTCACCAACGCCTACTACGCGGTGGTCCACGTCCCCGCGATGATGATCGCCCTCGTGTGGTTGTTCCTCGCCCACCGCGAGCGGTACTCGCAGTGGCGCATCGCGCTGGCGCTCACCACGTTCGCCTGCCTCTGCATCCAGTTCGTCCCGGTCGCGCCGCCACGGATGTATCCCCAGTTCGGTTTCGTCGACGTCGCGGCGCGCTTCGACCAGTCGGTCTACGGCCCCATCGGTCAGGGCATCAGCGACCAGATCTCGGCGATGCCGTCGGTTCACGTGGCCTGGGCCGCCTTCGTGGGTGCGGCCGTCGTGCACGCCGGGGTGAGCCCGTGGCGGTGGTTGATCCTCGCCCACCCCGCCGCCACGATCTTCGCCGTCACCGCGACCGCCAACCACTGGTGGCTCGACGGCGCGGTCGCGATCGTGCTGCTGGCGATGGCCGTGGGCATCGAACGGTCGGTGGCGCGCGCCGTTCAGCGGGCTCGTTCGGGCCGATCGTCAGCCGAGGGTCTCGATGCCGGCCGCCTCGGCGAGACCACCGGTCCCCGCGGCGAACGAACCCGTGGAGTGGTCGCGGCCCATGAGCACGTCGAGTGGATCCCGCAGGTCGTCGACGTATCCGAGCGCGTACGCGCCGAGTGAGTACCCGAGCAGCCGTTGCAACCGTTCGGGAAGGGTGCGGGCGACCTCGAACGGCACGGTCAGGAACTGGTTCTCCTCTTGGCGTAACCACCCGACGCTGTAGGTGATGTTCACCCCGACGCGGTCGATCTCGGACGTGTTCGCACCGCCGCCGTGGTACAGCGATCCCACGTAGAGCAACACCGAACCGCGTTCCATCTCGGCGGGCTCGGTGTCGGCGAGTTCGAAGCGGAGCTTGTCTTCGGCGAGGTGACTACCGGGCACGACGCGCGTTGCGCCGTTCTCGGCGGTGAAGTCCGTGGCCGCCCAGATCGTGTTGCACTGCACCTGGTAGCCGGTCGGGAACGTGAAGAAGTCGAACGCCCACTGGTCGCGGTGGATCACCTGGGCCGGGCCGCCGGGTTCGATGCGGATGAGCTGGGTCAGGTGGAGCTGGTAGTTGTTCACGTGCGCGAGCACTTGGTCCACGGTGGCGAGCACGAGATCGTCGAGCACCAGATCGCGCGCGGACGCGGATCGAGCGACGAGGCCGCCGGTTCGGCGCGTCCGCGGGCCGGCGAAGTCGTCGGTACCGTACGGGGTCCGCGCGACGTGCTCGGCCGTCTCACGGTCGATTCGATCGAGCAGGGCCGGTGGGGCCAGGCGGTCGATGACGGCACAGCCGTCCGCGGCGATGACCGCCGCAACCGCCTCCGGCGATGCGTGGGGAGGAAGGTGCGCCACCGTCATGCCCGCACCGTCATGCCCGAACCGTCCGGTCCAGCAGCCGGCGCGCCGTACCCCCGAGGAACAGCTCCATCGCCTCTGCGTCGAGGGGCAGCGCGCGCGCTTCGGTGAGCGATCTCCGCATCGGGAACCAGGGTTCGTCGCTTCCCCAGAGCACGCGGCCGCGGTACGCGGACGTGTTCATGAAGCGCACGAGGGCGGGGTCCATGTAGCGCGGCGCGTATGCAGTGCACGACAGGTAGAGGTTGGGCCACTTGCGCATGTAGTTCATGAGCAGTTCCTCGTAGGGGTGGCCCATGTGCGCGCCGACGACCACCAGATCGGGAAAGTCGATGAGCACGTCTTCGAGGAGCTCAGGGTGCTGCACGCGCGACCGCACGCGCGGCCCGGGGATGCCCACGTTGATGCCCATCGGAATACCCAGTTCCTCGCACACGGAGAACGCGGGATAGTGGCGAGGGTCGGTGATCGGCACCTGGTTGGCCAACGGCATGATCCGCACCATCGAGAAGGCCGGGTGCTCGGCCAGCGCCCGGATGCGCCCCGCGGTGCGCGTGGGCCGCTCCGGTGACGTGAGTCCGGCGGCCACGAGGAAACGCCCGGGGTGGTCCTCGGCTGCGGCCAGTGCCGATTCCACGGTGCGGTCCATGCCCGCGCAGAGGATTCCCGTGGCGACCTCCAGTTCGTCCATCACCGCGAGCAGCGCGTCGACTCCGATGCCGTCGGTCGAACTCGAACCGAGATAGCCGGGGATGTTGGCGAACTGTTCTTGGCCGAGGAACTCCTTGGCGCCGTGGTCGGTGACCAGGTTCACCCAGATATCCAGCACATCCATCGTCTCGGTCGGTCCCATTCTCGAACGTCGGGTGCCCGTTGCCCGAGCCGGCCGGGCGGGACGGACGGTAGCGTCACGTTTCGTAGGGCAGCAATTGCGCGGTCGACGGAGGAAATCACATGAGCACTGCTAAGGATGATCGGTACACGATCATCTCGGCCGACTGCCACGCCGGCGGGAACCACCAGCAGTACCGGGAGTACCTCTCCGCCGAGTGGCAGGCCGAGTTCGACGCGTGGCGGGGTGAGTACTCGAACCCGTTCCGTGACCTCCAGGACGACGGTCGGGCGCGGAACTGGGACGACGACCGCCGCAACGGTGACCTCGAGGCGGACGGCATCGTCGCCGAGGTGACGTTCCCCAATACCGTCCCACCCTTCTTCCCCACCGGCGCGGTCATCGCTCGCGCGCCCCAGGATGCCGAGGACTACCGCCGACGTTGGGAAGGGCTGCGCGCTCACAATCGGTGGCTCGCGGACTGGTGCGCGCGCTTCCCGGATCGTCGGGCCGGGATCGGCCAAGTCTTCCTCGACGACGTCGATGTCGCGATTACGGAAGTGGAGTGGATCCACGATCACGGCCTGCGCGGCGGCGTGCTGATCCCCGGAATCCCGGACGACGCGCACATGCCGCCCTATTACTCCGATCACTACGACCGGTTGTGGGCGGTGTGCGAGGAGCGGGGCGTCATCGTGGGGCACCACACCACCGGCACCGGCTTGCCGGACTACGGCAAGTATCCGAGTTCCACGATCCAGTGGATGATCGAGACCGCGTGGTACGCCCATCGCCCGCTCTGGCAACTCCTCATGAGTGGCGTGTTCGATCGCTTCCCGAATCTGAAGCTGGTCTTGACCGAGCAGGGCTGCGACTGGATTCCACCACTGCTGATGCAGCTCGACGCGTTTCACATGCAGATGCAGAGCGGCCGTATCGGAGAGATGAACCTCAAGAACGATTCCGTGTTGCCGTTGACGCCGACGGAATACTTCGAACGCAATGTGTGGGTGGGAGTGAGCTTCCCCGGAATCCGGGAGGCCAAGTCGTTGCGGCGGCTGGGACTCCACAAGGTCATGTGGGGCGCCGACTACCCCCACAACGAGGGAACGTCGCCGCATTCGCTCGCCAGCCTCCAGCGGACCTTCCACGACTGGTCCCCGGAGGACCTCCGCCAGGTGCTCTCCGGAACCGCCGCCGAGGTGTACGGCTTCGACCTCGCCGTGCTCGATCGGGTCGCGGCCACCGTCGGTCCGACGGTCGGCGAGGTCGCTACCCCGCTGGAGAAGATCCCGAAAGGTGCGTTCAGCCCGGCCTTTTATCGGTGAGGAGTACGCGCGGGCGGGCGCGGGCAAGCTAGAGGCCTGCACTGTGACCGCGCGCCCGCAGATTGGTGCTGCGGTGGGCACCGATCGATGACGAGAACCTCACGTGGAACGAATCCAACGGATCCTCGAACGGCTGGCCGAGGCGGCGCGGCGCGGAACGGCGCGCGCCTGGACCGCCGCGCGCGATCCGTTGCAGATGCTGCCGATCATCGCCGTGTTCTCCTTGCTCCTGGTCGGGATTCCGTACACCGCGACGGGCGCGTCTCGGGTGGCGCGTGCGGGCCTCGACTGGCGATCCGAGTCACGGGTCCACTGGCGCCAGGCCGACGGCGTGGTCACGGGCGTGCGCCACTCGGATGGACTCCTGGTCCGAGTCCGATACCTCGCTGATGGTGATCGCGCGTACGTTGCCGAGGCACTCGTCGGCGACACGGGCAATCGTTGGCTCACCACCTCGGTTCGGGTGAAGTTCGATCCGGCGCACCACGATCGCATCGAAGTCCTCGGGTTCGGAAACCGCACCCCGATCGCGGGCTTGCTGATCGCCGGTGCACCGCTGGGCGCCGGGATCGGGTCGCTCGTCGTGGCCGTGGGTGTCTGGCGGAGGCGGCGGCTCGTGGCCGTGAGCGCGCGGCCCATCGCGGCGCTGCGGCGGCCGCTCAGCGTCGGTCTCGCGATCGTGATCGCGGGCGTGGGCGCGTGGGCGGTGGGCACGGTGTTCGACCGCGGCTGGACGGCGATTGCGTCGTCGACCGGAAATCTGGCCGGGACCGTGTTCGGTGACCTACTCGGCGTATTCGTGCCGGTCGTGGCGTTCGTCGGCGGCGCGCTCCTGACCGCGTGGCTCGCGCGCCATCGCCACCACCACGAGCACGACGGACTGTTGTCCAGCGCACATCGGCTGATCGACCGCGCCGCGGGCATGGTCCCGTCGCCCGAGGAGATGGCACCCGAGGAGCCGGCACCCGAGGAGCCGTCGCCCGAGGAGATGGCACCCGACGAGCCGTCGCCCGAGGATTTGAGCCCGGCACACGCCGGCGCGCCCGACGCGGCCTCGATCCACTCACCGCGTCCCTAGCTCGCGGCGTTCAGCAGTTCCGGTCGTGGGGTGAGAGCAACGCCGGGCGCGGGCCGTGCCAACAGGAAGCCCTGGACGGCATCACACCCGAGTGAACGCAGGATCGCCAACTGCTCGGCGGTTTCCACGCCTTCCGCGATGACCCGGAGACCGAGTTCCTCAGCCATGCGCAGAATCGTGCGAACGAGCACCTGGTCATGGGGTTGGCATCCGAGATCGTTCACGAACATCTGGTCGATCTTGATCCAGTCGACTTCGAGGCGTTTGAGGTACGCCAGACTCGAGTAGCCGGTGCCGAAGTCGTCGATCGCGAACGAGAACCCGCAGCTGCGGAGCGCGTCCAAGTTCTGGTCGACGGTCGGATCGGGCTCCACCAGCGCGCTCTCCGTGATCTCGAGGATCATCCGTTCCGGTGCGAGTCCTGCCGACACCACGCACGCGTGCGTCTCGGCGGCGAAGTTCTGGTCGCGGAGTTGTATCGGGGAGACGTTGACGGTCACCGACATCGCAGGATCGTCGGTTGCGGCGAGATCGTGGGCTGCGGTCCGGATCACCCAGTTGCCGATCTCGATGATCGCACCCGAGGATTCGGCGAGCGGGATGAAATCGAGGGGGGTGACCACCGAACCATCGGGGTGGTGCCAGCGAAGGAGGGCTTCGCTGGCGAGTGCGAGCCCGGTGGCGGTCTCGAAGATCGGTTGGTACAGCAGACGCAGCTCGTTGTTCGCCGCGGCGCGCCGGAGTGCATTCGTGAGTTCGAGTCGATCGGTGGCCCGATCCCGAATGGCGCCTTCGAATACCCACGTGTGGCGCGATGGTGACCGCTTGGCCTCGTACATCGCGAGATCGGCATCGCCGAGCAGTAATTCGACGTCGCCGTCGGCCAGTTGCGCGTCCGGGACCACGCCGATACTTGCGCTGAGCGCCAGCTCGTGATTCCGAACAAGAAACGGTGTCTCGAACACCTCGGCGAGTCGGTGGGATGCGGCGATCGCGTCCTCGGTCCGGCCGAGTCCTTCGAGCACGAGCACGAACTCGTCGCCGCCCAGCCGGGCCACGCACTCTTCGTGACGAGCGAACGCGCGCAGGCGAGCGGCGACCGCGCAGAGCAGCTCGTCGCCCGCGCGGTGACCGAGGCTGTCGTTCACGATCTTGAAGTCGTCGAGATCGACGAAGAGGACCGCGCACGAATCTCGCCGGCGGGCTGCCCGGCGGGTTGCGGTTTCGAGTTGAACGAGCAACTCGGCGCGGTTGGCGAGTCCGGTCAGCGGATCGTGGGTCGCGCTGTACGCGAACTCCGTCTCGGAGCTGCGATGGCGTGACAAAGTGACTGTGAACCGCGCAATGGTGATCACGATGACCGCTAGGCCCGCGACGGCGACGAGCGTGGTCAGCTTCTGTGACGCGGCGGGCACGAGCGCCATCAAACCGACGGGCGTAGCGAGCGCCACTCCGAGTCCGGCGACGTGGACGTGGTCGGCACGGGGCGCGGCGGAGGCGGGCACGGCGATGAGGTGGCGCATGCGCGGGTGGACCGCTCCCGCTGCGAAGAGCGCGTAACTCATGAGCCACGAGATGTCGAGCACATTGCTCACGAGCCCGCCGTCGGGCATGGCCAAGACCGCGTACCCGAGATCGGCGCCGAACATGAGAAGAAACCCGGCGGCGATGAGGCGCCAGGGCGCGCTGTGGTGGACGTCTCGAGCTCCGACGCGCCACCACACGATGAGCGCGATCAGGTCCAGGGGTGGATACAGGACGGTCGGCGCCCAGTCCCAGGCCGTGAGGCCGCCCTTCGCGAGCTGGGGATAGACCACGAGCAACCACAGCACGAGCCAGCCCGCCAGGGCGTAGATCACGCCGTCGAGAAGCACCGTGATGTCCCGTCGCCGCGCCGGCGCGCCGAGGAAGCCGAATGCGGCGAATACGTACGCCGGATAGGACGCGAGATAGCAGAGGTCGTAGAGATGCCCGAAGCCGAGATCGTCGATTGAAAGGAGGGGAATCCCGTCGTAGACGAAGTCGCCGACGACGGAGAAGGCGATGCCGAGCGCGAGGAACAACCAGGGCGTGGGCGAGCGGGGCCGATAGCCGCGCACCGCGACCACGATGAGCACCACACACGCCGTGCCGGCGGCTTCGTACGTGACGAAGGTCTGCCATCCGGATGGCCGGCTCGTGTAGAGGATTCCGGTGACGAGCACCGCCACGAGGAGCGCAGTGGACCGCCAGCTCTCCCGGATCGTGGCTCGAGTTCTCACGTGCGCACCCCCTCGCGTTCCTCTCGCCTCTTCGGGCGCTCAGCGGCGAGGCTTGAGCGCGAGCAACTGAGCGGGTTTGGTTCAGCCGCAGCTCGTCGTCGTGACGGTGCCGGGATCGCACTCTTCCCAGTTCTCGATGTCGAGGGTTGCGGACCCGAAGCCCACGATCTGCTCGAGCCGGGCGTCGTAGATGACGTTCATGTTGTTCTTCACCTGGATGTTGTTGGCGTAGACGGCACCATGGAAGTCGGTGTTGTTCTTGAAGGCAATGGGGCCGTTCGGCGCGTATAACAGCACCGCAGTGTTGTTGCCACCGGACAGGCTCGAGGTCATGGAAAAGTTGTTCTTGAAGCCGATTGCGCAGTCGGCTGGATTCCCGCCGTTGGTGGTGCAGCTGGATGCGGGCGCGGCGTACTCGGATGCGAGCACGACGATCTTGTCGGCGGATCCGCTCGCTCCCATGCCACCGCTGGTCATGTCGATCGGCGACGCGGTTGCGTACACGGTGAGGTCACCGGTGGCGGTGGTCCCGTTGAGGTCGATGGGATAGGCCGCTCCGCCGCCCGTGATGTAGAAGACGCCGGAGAGGTTGGTCTTGTTCGCGGCGATGTAGCTGTTGAACGTGGCGTAGTCGGCGGGGAACGAATACTGGCGTACGGTGCCGGCCGGGTAGTTCGCAGTATTGAAGGAGTACGGCGGCATGGTCTTGGTGCCCGGTGCGCTGGTGCAGGTGTTCGCGGACTTGGTCCCGGTTACTGACGACGTGATCGAACCCCACGCGGTTGCCGAACCGGCGATCGATCCGCTGGTTCCGATCATGTACTTCGTACCGGCTGCAACATCGGCGCACCCCGCGGTCGACGACGAGGCCTTGGCCGATCCGCCGATCGAGGCACCGTTACTCATGCTGATTCCGTAGCCGCTCAAGTTGTAGCCGCCGGACCACGCGTCGCCCTGGATCGTGGAGTTGTTACTCATCGAGATGTACGACGTCGCGGCCGCAACGTTGCCGCTGCCGAGCGTTCCCCCACTCGGGCAACTGGGATCGGTGCTCGCCAGCACCGAGTCGCCGTTGTAGACCTCCACGTACGTGTTGGCCCAGATGTCACCGCACACCACGTTGTTGTTCTTGGTGGTCACGTCCGACAGCGAGAACAGGGCGTAGGTGAACGAGACGGGCGGCGCCATCGTGACTCGGAGGCGACGAGTCGCCTTGGTGGACGTCACCGTGCCGACAGTTCCCATTGCGTCGATCTGGTAGCGATTGCGGGCCTGCGCCACGATCCGGTACTCGTAGGTTCCTTCCGCGGTGGTGCCGGACTGGGTCGAGCCGGGCACGACCCCGCTGCTGTTCTGGAGGTACGCGACGGCCTGGTGCACGCCGGTCTCGGCCACGTGGAGCGCCTGGCCCCAGGACCGGTTCTTGGCGGAGCTGGTCTGATTGTGAAACGTGACGTACATCATCGACGAGGCGAACAGCGTGCCGACGAACCCCACCATGATCGCGGTGACGAGAGCCATCCCCCGTTCATCGCGCCCGTACAGAAATTTGTTCATGATGCTCCCGTGAGGCTGGCCGTGCGGTTGCGGAGGTTGACCTGGGTGCGTAACTCCAGGGTCGTCGCCGGTCGACGGGCCGGATTGACCTTCAAAGTGATCTCCACCCATTGGACGCCGGTGACCGTCGTTGCTCGTGTCCGGGTGAACAGGTTGGCAGTCGAGGTGGGGTCCAAGTTGTTGAGCGCGGTGAACGCCGCGGCCGCGCCGACCTTGCGAGTGAGTGTGGTGCCGGATGCGGTGTAGACGATTGCAGTCGCGACCCCGTTGATCGACGTGGTGTAGCTAAGCGAGGACGACGTCTGGCTGAGCAGGGTGGAGTCCGAGATCTCCTCGACCGCGGTGGCCTGGCGCAGCTCTCGGGTCATCTTGTTCATCACGTTGCGCATCTCGCCGAGCACCTTGGTGCGGTCGGCCTGGAACGCCTGCGACGCCGAGACGCTGTCGAGCGCGCTGAACACCGTGATCAGCACGATCAACAGCAGCGCGGAGCTGATCATGAGTTCGATGATCGTCACTCCGGCCTCGCCGACGCGCCGATCAGCTGCACTGGTTCTTGGAAAGCGCGATCGTGGTGGTCGCATTGGATTCGTTTCCGGCCGCGTCGTAGGCCTTCACTCGGTAGTAGGTGGCACTGAGCTTGCTGTTCGTCGTGGTCGCGGTCAGGCCGGAAGTGTTCGACTGGAGGACCCAGACGGTGCCGTCCGAGCTGGTGTAGACGCGGTATCCGACGAGGTGGGTGTCGGTGGACGCACTCCAGGAGAGCACCACGGTGCGAGTGGTGCCGGAGCAGGACGCCGTGCGGGTGATCGTTGCGGGAGTCGTCGGCACGGTGGTGTCGAGGATGATCGACTTGCTGGCCAGCGCGCTGTAGGCGCCGGATGATCCGTTGCGCACGCGCCCGGAGATCGTCTTCGTGCCGTCGCCCGTCGCCAGCGTCCAGGCGAGGCTCGGGCTCGTGCTCGAGTACGAAACGTCGGAACTCCAGGTTCCGCCGCTGCCGTCGTTGAAGAAGCCGGCGAGCACGTCACTGCCGCACGCGCCGAGGGCCATGGTGATGGTGACCGTCGTACTCGCGGTATACCCGACGGTCGCGCTGCTACTGCCGGCGAGGGCGAAACTCCCGCACGGTCCGGACGGCGCGGTCGTGGTGGTGGTGCTGCTGCTCGTCGTCGAGGTGCTCGTCGATGTGGAGGTGGTGGTTGCGGACGCCGGAAGCGTGACCGTGCCGTTGGTCAGGACCACCGATTCGCGCAACATCCGGCTGCCGCCGACGGTGGGAACAGTGTGGTACTGGACGACGACGGTCAGTCGCTTCAGATTCTGGGTGCCCGGAATCGACGCGTCGTCGACCCAGGTGACGTACTGGTAGATGTCCACCACGGTGGTCCCGATCGTGACCGGCGATTCGTAGTGGGTGATCGGTCCGTCAACGGCGACGATGAGGGGCTCGTTCTGACCCGTGCCGGTCACGTCGTAGTTCAGGCCATTGGCGCTGACGAAGAAGTCGGGGTCGGTCTCGTCGACGCTGTGAACGGGAGGATCGACGGAGTTCAACGCCAGCGTCGAGTAGTCAACATCGCGCAGTTCCTCGAGCCGCTCGTTCGCCACGTTCTCGGCAACTTGGCGAGCCCGCGCCAGAGCCACCGCCTTGTAGTCGACGCCGATCGAGAGCGCGAGCCCACTCATGATCAGCGCGATCAACGAGATTGCGACCATCAACTCGATGAGGTTCATGCCGGACTCGGTGCGACGCGCGCGGGTGAAGACGCGCGCACGCCCGCGGGCAGTCCGGTCGCGGGCAGTCCGGTCGCGGGCGGTCCGGGTTCGAGATGTGCGGCGAACGTTCACGGCGAGCCCTCGGTCTGGTGGGCGCAGCACCGGTTATCCGGTGATGTCCGAGGGGTATCGACGCCGTGCCGCTCCGACCTGAGGGCCTTTCGGCCCATTCGTCCGGTCGGCCAAAGCGCCGCGGCCGCACGATCCGACGGAACGATTGGCAGGTCGGCGCGGTCCGGGGTCAGCCGGCAGCCGACGCGCCGGCGCGGCGGCCGAAGAAGCTGCCGTCACCGAGCGAGATTCCGCTGACGTAACCCCCGGCGGCGATTCCCGCGGTGGTTCGCCCGGCGGCGAAGAGACCGTCGATCGCGGTCTCGGTACTGTCGAGGACGGCGCCGTC
>JANPMG010000117.1:0-7550 GCA_031422675.1 Acidimicrobiia bacterium
GTTCGAGGAATCCCAGCGCGGCCGGCGACCGTCAGCGGCGCCAACCCCGGCGGGGTCGGAGGGATGCACCTGCTCGGCGGAGGTCCTTCGCCAGGGTTCGTTGGTGCACGCCGAACTGGATTGCCACGACTGCGTGTGACGCGCCCTGCTCGTAGCGCGCGGCGGCCATGGCGACCGATTCGTCGGTCATCTTGCGGACCACGTGCCGTCGCGTGATGTCGGCCTGGTCGAGGTGGTGGATGACGGTGGTGCGGTGGACCTGGTACCGACGGGCGAGCCCGTCGCTCGACGCACCCTCGCGGTAGAACTGGATCAGCTGTTGGATCTCCGCTCGGGACAGCCGTCGTTGCACAGGGTTTGAAAGCCGTCCCCAAAGGTCCACCCGTTGTCAGAAATACAACGTTTGGCCTGGTCAGAGCCCATTTCGCGTGTCCGATCGCTCGGACAGGTTCGTCTTCTCGTTCACACCCACGCGGGACCCGACGATCTGGTGCCCACTGGTTGTCAGAATTGCGACTTCTGGCCCGGTTCCCCGACTGACCTGGTAGCCATAGGTCCGACATGGCGACCTCGGACGTCCCCGATGAGCGCGCGCCCGAGTCGAGCGCGGCACCGGGCGATGCGCTACTCCGATTGCCCCGAGTTGTGCGGCGACCGCTCGCCTTCATGCTGTCGCATCTCCCGTTCCCCGACGCGAAGCTGCTCGCCATCGTTGCCAGTCCGGACGTGCGGGCCGAACCGTGGGCGGTGTACCGGCGGCTGCGAGAGACGCATCCCGTCTACCGGTCGCGGCTCGGCGCGTGGATCGTCGCGAGCCACGCGGGCGTCGACGCGGTCTTGCGTCATCAGTCGGTGAGCGTCGACGAGTCCAAGTCGGCCCAGCACGGCCAGAACCCCGCGCCCGACGGGTTCACGCGGCTCATGGACCAGACGATGTTGTTCCGCGACCCGCCCGATCACGACCGGCTCCGCCGGCTCGTGGCTCGCGCCTTCACCCCGCGCCGAATCGAAGAGTTGCGTCCCCGCGTCGAAGCGCTCACGCGCCGACGCCTCGACGCGCTCGCCTCGAGGGGCGAAATGGATCTCCTCGCTGACTTCGCTTATCCGCTGACCGTCGACGTGATCTGCGAGCTGCTCGGCGTCCCGCTCGAAGAGCGCGCGGCGTTCCCGCCCTGGGCCCACGCGCTCGCCGCGCGGGTCGACGTGCAAGCGGTTCGAACTCCTGACATCGAACGGCGCGGCAGCATCGCAGCGACTGAGATCGCCGCGTACCTCGACGGCCTCGTCACCGACCCCCGCCGGCGCGTGCCCGGTGGGCTCATCGACGCGCTCGTGGCCGCTGAAGCAGAAGGCGATCGCCTCACCCACGATGAGGTCATCTCCACCTGCGCGTTGCTGCTCTTCGCCGGTCACGAGACCACCGCGAATCTCATCGGCAACGGCGTAAACACGCTGCTCGCCCACCCCGACCAGCTCCGGGAGCTCGCGGCCGGCAACATCTCGATGGCGAGCGCGGTCGAGGAGCTCCTCCGCCACGACGGACCCTTGCAGTTCACGCAGCGCATCGCCCTCGCTGATCTCGACATCGGTGCGCACACGATCCCCGCCGGAGCGGTGGTGGCTCTGCTCGTCGGCGCCGCGAATCGCGATCCCGCGGTGTTCGACGACCCCGACGGCCTCGACCTCTCCCGTTCGCCCAACCCGCACCTCGCGTTCGGCTTCGGCACCCACGGCTGCCTCGGTGCCGCGCTCGCCCGGCTGGAAGCCTCCGTTGTGCTCACCGAGTTGATCGACCGGTGGCCCGATCTGCGCGTCGCCGGACAACCCAAATGGCGCGAGACGTTCGTGCTGCGCGGCCTGCAATCGCTCCCGATCGCCTGGGCGGCGTAGCGCCACAATCCGTCAGGGGACACCCGAGAATATTCACGATCGTGCACGCCGACGCTGAGATCCCGGGGTGCTTCGAACTTATGTCTCGTGCCGGGTCAGGCCACCGGTTGGTCCAGCCGCATGGAGGTCGGATCTACACGCCCGCGTGGTGGAAACGGTTGGCGACGGTCGAGGCATGGACGCCGAACCGCGCGCCAACATCGTTCAGGGACGCACCGTCGGCGTAGAGGCGAGCAGCCGCGGCGAGCGTGTCGTCGTCCCACTTCGCCGATGTCGTGGGTCGCTTCGCTTCTCGACGCGCGAGGTGAGCCATCACTGTGGTCCGGTGCACCCCGAACTGTTGGGCGAGGTCGTTGACGGCGTCGCCCGCGAGGTAAGCGGCAACGAGCTCGTCGACTTCTGCGGGTTGGAGTTGGCGGCGCAACTGGCGGGTTGGTGGAGGAGTCGTCCGCTCGATGCCGGTGGGGGAGTCGGGAGTGAGCGGCGCAATCGGGGGGCTTGAAGACTGTCCCAAACGCGCTTGAGGCTCCGCCCGGGCGTCCGCGAGGCCGCGCAAACCCTTCGCGGGAGTCAAAGTCGCCGACTGGTGATTGTCACCGAGCGCAGACCGCGACCGTCTCGCTCGCTCTTCCTGATGCACGAATCTATCGCTTGACGATATAGCGGTGAGTGATAGATAATGGGTGAGTGAAGCGTTCCGAAGTGCCCCCGGATCCGCGGTCGTTCCTTCCGCTGCCTCAGGCACAGTTCCATGTGCTCGTGGCCCTCACCGCCGGCGATCGTCACGGGTACGCCATCATGGGAGCCGTCGAGGATTCTTCGGCCGGCGTCGTGCGGATGGGCCCCGCCACGCTCTACGGAACGCTGAAGAAGCTGGTCGAGCGTGATCTCGTGGAGGAGACCGATCGTCGACCGTCGTCGGATGACGACGCGCGCCGCCGCTACTACCGCTTGACCGGACTCGGTGAGGCCGTGTGCCGAGCGGAAGCGGACCGACTCACCTCACTGGCGAGGATCGCCCGTTCGAACCTGCGTCCGGGATTGGCATGACATGGGAGGCGGGTCAGCTGTTCGGGCGTACAGGAACCTCTTGCTGCTCTATCCGCGCGACTTCCGAGATCGCTACGGCGATGACCTCGTGCAAACACTCACCGACCTATCGCGCGAGCTCGGCCCACGCAGAGCGTGGCGCCGGGCGACGCTCGACCTCGTCGTCACAGTTCCGCGCTACCGAATGGAGACCCTCATGAAGGAAGAACACCGTTCCACGTTCCTGACTTTCGCGATCACGCTGATGGCGTGTGCTGGGATCGTCTTCCTGCTGGTTGACGGCGGACCCTGGGGCCTCTTCGTCAGCGCAGTGCTGTGGGCGGTCGCGGCGGTCGTCGCGATCACTCAACGCAGCAAGTTGGCGCGCTCGATGGACTCGGTGGACGGCACCCGCCTCCGACGCAGGCGCCTGATCACCGCCGCAGCGCTCGCGCTGTTGCTACCGGTGATGTACGTCGCCAGTCTCTACATCCTCGGTGACCACTGGGGCACCGACGCGATAGTGGCCTTCAGTCTCTGGTTCGTAGTCCTGATCGCCGCGGTCTGCTACTTCATCGCCGGGATCACCACACCGAAATCGAGCGCCATCTCGCAGTGACGCACTCTCCCCACACCGCGAAGGCGCAACCGGGAGAACGTCAGGCACGCCTCGGTGCTTGACGGCCCAGGCGCTACCGACCGTTGACGGGCGGCGGTACCGTCCCGAGCCATGGCTGACATCGACTACGCCGAGATCTATCAGATTGTGGATCGCTGCCCGTCTCGACTGCCGCGACGGCGATCGTGTGGCCGACTCATCAACGTGAATCGCGAACTACGACCAACTCGAGCGTCGCGCGTCATCGGTCCGGTCGGCGACGCTCGTGTTGCGCGATGCTGGTCGCGTGCCTGGGCGTGAACGTCTGCGCATCAGGGCCAGCCGCGCCGAGGTCGGATTGGGACGCCGGCACGCTGGAAGCGGTTGGCGATGGTCGATGCGTGGACACCGAACCGCTCGCCGACGCGGCTCAGAGACGCCCCGCTGGTGTAGAGGTGGGCTGCCGCGACGAGCGTTTCGTCGTCCCATTTCACTGTCGATATTTCGGGTCGCTTCGCTGCTCGACGCGTGAGGTGCGCCATGACGGTGGTCCGGTGCACTCCGAACCGTTGGGCGAGGTCGTTCACGGTGTCGCCCGCGAGGTAGGCCGCGACCATTTCGTCGACTTCGATGGTTTGGAGTCTGCGCGGCAACTGCGCGCGTGGTGTCGGGGGAGTCGTCCGCTCGACAGCCGCGGAGGAGTCGGCAGTGGGCTGTCCGAGCGCGGGGTTTGAATAGTGTCCCAGACGCGCTTGAGACATCGCGTCGGCTTCCACAAGACCCGGTTTCGACGGATGTTCGTGTCCTTGTCCAGCGCCGCGGACCGTCTCCCGCCCTTGTGCCGCAAGGGTTTTCAGCGGCCTCGCGGGGTTTGAAAGCTGTCCCTCAAGGTCCACTCGTTGTCAAAATCACAACGTTTGGCCTGGTCAGACGCGAGGTTCTCGCTGCGCCCTTCAGGTACTCACGCACCGTGGGGGCGGCGCAGCATCGGCCACAGCGGCGGCGAGTCGCCGGCCTGGATCACACCGAGGTCGTCGAAGGCGTAGCGGGCGTAGAGCGCCCGGTTGCGCGGGGTCGTCGCCTCGAGATAGGCGGGCAGCCCGTCGGTATCGCAGCGCTCGAGTGCATGTTGGAGCAACCCCGAGCCGTGGCCGCGACTCTGACTTGCGAAGTCGACACCGATCAGCGGGAGGTACCAGTGGTCCTCGGTCGGATGGAACTCACCCATCTGCTCGAACAGCGCGTTGACGTCGTCCTGCTCGGCGACGGGAATGGACTCCGCGACGACCGCGTCGATCTCTTCGTCGTCTGACCCGACACCGGGGGGAAGCCACATCGCCACGGCGCAGTAGTCATCCACCACGTCCGCAGTGCCCGTGCCGAATGCAGCCCCAGCGAAGGCCTTCACGAAGGGCGGGAAGAAGGTCAGGTATTGATGGGCCCCGCGCCAGACCCAACGGGCAACGGGGTCGGCACTGAACGCCGTCGTCATCGTCGCGATCGCGCGATCTTCGTCGGTGGCCGGTAGCACGCTGAACGCCTGCCCGATCTCCAAGGCCAACTCCGATCGCAGGTTCGCGCCTCTGTGCCGCGTGGATCGTAACCAAACGACGAATCCCGCGCCTTCGCGCTCCTGGCCTAGGCAATCGACGCGGCACAGCTGTGCGGGGTGCGCCGGCCTGGAGCGGGGTGCCGTGGGGCGCGGGACCGGCTAGAGCCCCTCTGCGACGAGTGCGGCGCAGCGGTCGGGGTCGTCGAACCAGGCGAAGAGGCCGCCAGGCGTCGTGACGAAACGAGCAGTCGGGATCTTGTCCACGGTCGGCTTGCCCACGGCCGGTGAAAGGAACTGGTCGTCTTCGGGCCATACGAACAGCAGCGGCACCGTGAAGCTGGCCAGCTCGGCATCGGTGAGAACGTGCTCGGGGCGGGGTGTGCGACCCACGAGGAGGCGCCGCAACAGGGATCGGTACGACGCGGCCTGGCCCGGCAAACGCATCGAGAGTAGGTGCACGTCGACGATGTCGTCCGATAGCGACCGTAACGTGTCGGGTCTCACCGTGGGCCGCAGCCCCATGCGACCGATGAACCGGGGCGAGGGCAGCCGCGCCACCCACGTCGCGATGCGACCGAGCACCGGCGCGGTGAGCATGCCCATCGTGAGATCGACGCGGGCGCCGGCGATCGCACCGGCAGGTTGGCCGACGAGCACGACGCGAGCGACCCGCGACGGTTGGTCGAGCGCGAACCACAGGGAGAACAACCCACCGAGTGCGTTGCCGACCAGCGTCACCTGGTCGATGCCGAGCCCGTGGAGCACCCCGGCAATGACGTTGACTGCCTGCTCCCGGACGGGAGCGCCCTCCCAGAGGTGGGGGGGCGACAAGCCGTGCCCGGGGAGATCGATGAGCAGGAGCCGGTGTCCGGGTAGGCGGCCGACCAGCGGCGCCATCCCGATGCCGGGGGCAGCGATCCCGTTGATGAACATCACCGGATCGCCGGCGCCCGACTCGAGCACACGGACTCGCACGAGCGGCGACGCGAGGTCGACCCAACGTTCCTGCACGTCGAGTCCATTCGCCGCCGCGACACGCCCCTCGGTCGCTCGGAATCTGGTCTCGACCCCCACGGGCGTCATCGTACGCCGAGCCCGCGAGCCGTCGCCTCGCATCACACAGCTCAAGACTTGCGATTGCTTCGAGCCGGCCGATCGACGCTGGCGAGGCCGGCTGGGGACGGGGCATTCTTCACCGATGAGCGATGAGCGAGCGTCGAGGAACGAGGCGGTTGTACAACGGCTCTTCGACGAGGTGTGGAACGCCCGAAGGCTTGACGTCATCGACCAGCTGTACGCCGAGGATTACGTCGTCGACTACCGGCCATACGCTCCCGTGCGAACGGGCCGTGACGCAGTCAGAGAGATGGTGACGAGGGCTTGGGAAACGTTCCCTGACTACCACGAGGAACTGATCTCGATGATCGCCGAAGCAGAGCGGGTCGCGGTTCACCTCCGGATCACCGGCACCCAATCCGGGGCGTGGGGCCCGGTTCCCCCGACCGGCAAGCATTTGGAGTTCGACGAGATGTTGATGCTGACGTTCGACGAGCGCGGACGCGTGATCCACCAGCGGGGCATCGTCGACAACCTCGCCGGACTGCGCCAAGCGGGGGTCATCCCAACCGCGTGACTCGCGCGCCCGAACTGCCGATCGGCGGGGGAGGCGAGGCGAATCGCGGCTTCGTCGGCTGGCCTCCGGGAGCCCTGCGACGCCCGTGACCCCTGCCCAGCAACCCGGCCGGACACTCGGTCGCAGTCTGCTGATCCACGTCGATCGACATCCTGATCACGTGGTCCAGCCGAGGCGAGGTCGGATCAAGGATCCAGCTCGGCGCAGCTCTCTCGCCAGGGTTCGTTGGTGCACGCCGAACTCGCCGGCGACGACCGCGAGTGACGCGCCTTGCTCGTAACGCACTGCGGCCTGGGCAACCGATTCGTCGGTCATCTTGCGGACCACTCGTCGTCGCGCGATACCCGCCTGGTCGAGGTGGCGGATGACGGTGGTCCGGTGGATCTCGTACCTGCGGGCGAGGCCGTCGATCGACGCACCCTCGCGGTAGTCCTGGATCAGCTGTTCGATCTCTGCTCCGGTCAGCCGTCGTTGCACAGGGTTTGAAAGCCGTCCCCTTTCCTCCGGCACAGTGTCGTCGGACGCGCCGGAAGCCTGATTTGTGCGTTCGCTGGGCGTGTTCCGCGTGCCTCTCGACGCCCGGGACCCCTGTACCGTAAGGGTTTCGACGGAGTCGTCAGGGTTTGAAAGCCGTCCCCAAAGGTCCACCCGTTGTCAGAAATACAACGTTTGAGCTGGTCAGGACCTAGATCGCGTGTCCGATCGCTCAGGCACGTTCGTTTCCTCTTTCGCGACCAGGAAGGTGCGCGCCCCCCCCCGGGGCGGGGGGGGGGGGGCCGGAGAGGGGCAAGTTTGGGGGTTTAGGGACCCGCGCGGCGAGTAAAAAACCCCAGGTGTAGTTAAGACCC
>JANPMG010000118.1:0-9817 GCA_031422675.1 Acidimicrobiia bacterium
TCGCGGCCGTCGCCATCATTGCCCACACGCCGCAACGAGTCCGTGACTCGCCCCGATCGGTCGGCTACGTTGCCCTCGATTCATTCTCAACTGGGTAGGAGGCACCACCGGTGCTCGCAACAGATTTTGGGGTCGGCCAGGTCGTTCTGTCGTTGCTCTGGTTCTTCCTGTTCCTCATGTGGATCATGTTGGTGTTCCATGTGATCGGCGACATCTTCCGCAGCCACGACCTCAGCGGCGGCGGTAAGGCCTTGTGGCTGTTGTTCGTCATCCTGTTCCCGTATCTCGGGATCTTCGTGTACCTCGTCGCGCGCGGTACCAAGATGCACGAACACGACGTTCAGGCGCTCCAAGCCAATGAAGCGGCGGCGCGCGCGTACATCCAACAGGCCGCTGGAACGAGCGGCAGCGCCGCCGACGAGCTGACGCGATTGGCCGAGCTCAGGGAAAAGGGCGTCATCGACGACGCTGAGTTCCAGAGCCTGAAGGCCAAGGTCGTCGGCTAAACGTCGCGCCGGCGGATCGACCCGCGCCTACGGGCTCGTCGCGTCCGCCGGCGCGATTGCCGTCGCAGCGGGGCCGCTCACCGGCAAGACCCCGACGGTGCAGCCGGGTCCTCAGAGCCCTGACCCGCAACCGTCGAGCTGATCGCCTCGAAGTCGACCGGTTTCGGGGCTGCATGGCCCTGCCGTTCTTCGCTTCGATACCAGAAAGCAGCGTTCGCCGCCGCGCCGGCCGTCACGATGCGGCCGAGCATGTAGGCCCACAGCAGCAACGCGAGCGACGCACCGATCGTGCCGTAGGTCTCGGACTTCGCCCTGATCGCATAGCTGAACCAGTAGACGGTGGCCGCGTGCAGCACCAGGGTCCCGACGGCAACCACCGCGGCGCCGGGGACGAGCGCCCACCACGGGCACTCCGCATGCGGCAGCCACCAGGACACCAGCAACCACATCCCGAACGGAGCGACGGCCGACATGAGCATCCCGACGATTCCGAGCATGAGCGACTGTGAACGAAGGGCCGAGACGCCGACGCCCACCAACACTGCGACCGCAATCAATCCGACAAATATGCCGGCCGCGCGAGTGGCACTCGCCAACTTCGGGATCGGGACACGCCAAATGAGCCCGTGAGTGATCCGCAGTACCTTCACCGCCGCGCGGGAACCGAGCACCAGCGCGAATCCGCTCACGAACAACGCCGTGAGGCGCTGCGCGGTGCTGAGATCACCCGCGCCCTTGACCGCGGCGGCAAACAGGCCGGTGATCCCCACCGAGTTGCCCAGGCCGTTGGGATCCCCATTCGTCGCGTCGGACGCGAACCCGAACCCGACGACGAAGAAGAAGACGAACGGAACCATGAAGAGGAAGACTCGGAAGGCCACCGCCGCCGAGAGCACTCCGCCACCGGTCTCGGCATCGCGTTCGAACGCGCGGAACATGGTGTCCACGACCCCCGATCGAGGTCGCGCGTCCTCGAGGCGGCGTCGAGTGTGCTCGATCCGAACTTCGACATGAGCGCGGCGGTCACGTAACCGACTCGAGAACGACCGTTCGGCCGCGTCCTCAACCAACGGATCGTCGGAGGGCTCCTTACCCGGTGGATTTCCCCCGGTCGTCACGATTCCGATCCAGATTCGCCTTCGGGTTCCGAACGGCGGGTCCGCCCAATGTTCCCGACCAGCATTGCGACCACGCTCACGAGGTAGAGCTGGCCCAACAACGCCTCCGAAACAGCCAACATCTTGCCCAAGTTCAACTTCGAGCTGAGATCGCCGTAACCGAGGGTGGTCAGCGTGGTGAAGCTGAAGTACACGAAGTCGGTGGGTCCGGGTGAGATGCGTTGGGCGAAGAATTGACCGTCGACGATATCGATGATCTTGAAGACGTATGCAAAGAACAGTCCGGCCAGGAGATAGATGCAGACGGAAGCGGCCACGGTCGCGATGTCGATGCGCGGGTGCAGGCGGACTCGACGAATGATGGCGATCGGACCGACGAAGGCGACGAGCGCCCCCACCAGGCCCGGACCGATCGACTGGCGGTCGAGCGAGACCGCCACCGTCGTGGCCGCCAGCCCCAATCCGATCAGGATCGACGCGACGATCATCGATCGGCGCGACGCGCGCGAAGCCCGCAAGATCACCAGGAGTGTCGCGCTCTGGACGACAACCACGATCATTTGCCCGAGCCGGTGATCGCCGATGATCGAGTAGGCGATGATCGTGGTCACGATCAGGAAGGCGGCGAGGAGATAGTCGTCCTCAAGGCGCGCCCACCGCGATTCCGTCGGCTTCGACACGCGGGGAAGCGTAGGTCAGGGTGGTGGGAGCGCGGAGTTCCTTGCGTCGGTCGGCAACCACCATTCGTCTCCTCCATGCTGCAAGACTCACGGCTGATGCCCGCTATTTCCGCGCGCCGGGTGCGCGTGCTCCCGCCGCGTCCCGGGCCGCCGGCCGACGGCGTGAGTCTCGCGGTCCGGCGCGCGTCCGATGTCGGCGTCGGGTTTCTGAGCCTCTCGATCAGTGGGGGCCAAGCGATCTTCGATCGATTCCTGCCCGGTGCGGTCCCCGCCAATCCGCACCATGAATCGATCGCACGCCAGATCGGGCGGGCCGCGACGGGCATCGCCCTGGTCGCCGAATCGCAGGCGCTGGCCGCGTGTGAGACCCTCGAACGGCTGGGTCAGCATGCGATCGGTACCGCGCGGCAGGTCCCGGTCGTACGCGATGTCCTCGTCGGCATCGACTCGTCGATGACTCGCTGGGCCGAGCGCGGCGATGCCGAACTCGAACGGCGCCAGGCAGTCGTCACCGACTTTGTTGCTGGCGCTCTCCCGGCGCTGGTCGACGCCGTCTTCGAGCGAGTCGACTTCACCGCACTGGCGGTCCGGCTGCCGGTGGCAGAGATCGTCGCCGCCCTCGACGTCAACGCAATCCTCGAAGTCGTCGACGTGAACACAATTCTCCGACACGTCGACGTGGACGCTCTCCTCGCCCGCATCGATCTCGGACCGATCGTGGCCGAAGTCCTGACCGAAGTGGACGTGGGCGGCATCGTGCGCGAGTCGACCGGATCCATCACGAACGACGCCGTCGACGGGGCTCGCCTCACCGCGATGCGGCTCGACGGGTTCGTCGCGCGGATCGCCGATCGAATCCTGCTCCGCGGCACCGACGACCGAAATGCCGGGCTCGACCGATGACGCGCACGATCCGCGACGAGCGGGCCGACCAGCTCCAGGGCGGCCGGGCCGGTTTCGTCTCACGGGTGGCGGCGGACGGGATCGACTTCTTGGTCGTCGAAATGATCTACGTGACCGTGCTCGTCGGGGTCGCCGTCGTGCGGTTCCTGATCAATCGCCGTGGCTTCTCGGTCGGTGCACCGGATCTCGTCGTGACGGTTGCGGCCCAGTGGATCATCGTCGTCCTCTACCTGAGCACCGGCTGGAGCAGCACCGGACGCACGATCGGCAAGAGCGTGTTGGGGCTGCGCGTCTGCGATCTCGACGGCAGGACACTCGGTACCGCGCGGGCGTTTGCGCGGGCGGTCGTGTGCGCCACCGCGTACCCCAGCCTCCTCTGGATCTTCGTGAGCCGCACGAACGCGGCACTCCACGACGTGATCCTGCGAACCCAGGTGCTGTACGACTGGCGAGGAAGCGTGCCCGTGTTACCACTCGACGCGCCCTGACCGGGAGACGAGCAGGAACCGCGCCGCCATCGAAACGAAGGCCCGTCGGCGCGATACCGAGCACCTGCCGCCGCGACTCGCCGAGCGCGTGGGAGGTCCTACCGCATTGTCGACGATCCAGCCGCGATCATGACGCGGGCCGTTCCCGGGTCAGCGGCGACGACGAGTGGCGTCGGCGACACCGGGCGGCGAGTACCCGGCGTCGGCCCACCCGAAGTTGGTGCCGGGGGGAACGATCTCGTCGATGCGGTCGAGCGTGGCCGCCTCGATCGTGACGTCGAGGCGCCGAGTTGACTCTCGAGTTGGTCCATGGTGCGCGGGCCGATGATCGCGGCTCTCACCGTCGGGTGGTTGATCGCCCACGCCAGCGCGAGATGCACGAGGCTGACCCCGAGATCGTCGGCGAGCGCGCCCAACGCATCGGCCGCGTCGAGCTTGCGTTGGTTCTCGCGCAACGCGATGTCGAAGCGGTCCGGCACCATCGCCGATCGGCGGCTCGTGTTCTCGCCGCCGTGACGCCACTTCCCCGAGAGCCACCCGCCACCGAGCGGACTCCACGGAATCACAACCATGCCGTACCGATCGCACGTGGGCAGGACGTCGGCCTCGATGCCACGCACGAGGATCGAATACGGCGGCTGTTCGCAGACGAACCGTTCGCGCCCGCGCCGCTCGGCCGTCCACTGCGCCTCGACGATCTCCGACGGCAGGAACGTCGAACTCCCGATGGAGCGCACCTTGCCCGCGTGGACGAGGTCGGTGAGTGCACCCAAGGTCTCGTCGATATCGGTCGCCGGATCCGAACGATGGATCTGGTAGAGGTCGATGTAGTCGGTGCCGAGGCGCGCCGGCCTGCGAGCGCCTTCCCCACGATCTCCTCGGACTCGCCCGCCGAGTACATGTCGGCGGTGTCGACGAAGTTGATGCCGGCCTCGAGCGTGGCGTGGATGATCGCGATGCTGTCGTCGTGATCACGATTGCCCCAGGCACCGAACATCATGGCGCCGAGACACAGCGGACTGACTTCGAGCCCGGTACGACCCAAGCGGCGATACTCCATGTGATCCCCCTCGTCGGTGGCGGCGAGCTTGTCAGAGGCGGCCCACTGCGCGCCTCCGATCCTGCCGGGTAGGTTCCGCGGATGTCATGGCCACGCGCGCTCCCCGAGGTCGAGCCGATGCTCACCGACCGCCAACGGTTCGCGGTCGCGCATCGTGCGCTCGCCGCCGACGGCTGGCAGGAGAACCTCTCCGGTCACATCACCTGGGACCGCGGCGACGGGACGATCTGGTGTACCGCCTGGGGGCGATGGTGGGAAGAGATGCGCGCCGCGGACGTGATGACCGTCGACGGCGCGGGGACGGTGATCGACGGTCCGTGGGACGTCACCCCCGCGGTGCATCTCCACACCGAGCTGCACCGCGCGCGCCCCGACGCGCGCGTCGTCGTGCATGGTCATCCGTACGCCGCCACCGTGCTCGCCTGTCTCGGCGTGATGCCGGTGATCAGTCATCAGAACGCCGGCATCTTCCACGACGAACTCGCGGCCGTCGACGAGTATGACGGCACGGTGGAATCGGAGACGGCAGGCGCGGACCTCGCGGCGCGGATCGGATCCGCGAGCGCAGTCCAGCTCGCCCACCACGGGGCGCTCGTCACCGCCTCCACTCTCGAGCTCGCGTGTTACAAGGCCGCCACGTACGAGCGGATGTGTCGCTTCACCCTCGAAGCGGTCCGGGCCCACACCCAGGTCGCGCCACTGCCCGAGCGGGGACGGACCGCACTCAAGGCCGAACTCGAACGCAATGCACCGAGCGCGTATTGGGCCGGCGCCGCCCGCGCCGTGATCCGACGCACCCCCGACGTCCTGGACTGAGAGACCACCATGGGAATGTCACTCGACGATCTGGCCGCCTCCGAGGCGTTCGGTGGGAGCTCGGCCCGGCGCGCCGCCGTCACCTTCTTGCCCGAGCCGTCGCCACGGGACGAGTGGGCCACGATCATCTCGGTCGACGACCACGTGGTGGAACCACCCGACGCGTTCGTGGATCGGTTCCCCGCGAAGTTCAAGGATGCCGCGCCGCGCGTCGTCGACACCGACGATGGTGGCGAGGCGTGGCTCTGGAACGGCGAGCTCCTTCCGAACGTCGGCTTCAACGCGGTGGTCGGCCGACCGACGAGCGAGTACGGCTTCGAACCCACCCGCTTCGACGAGATGCGGCGCGGCGCGTGGGACGTGACCGCGCGCCTCACCGACATGGACCTCAATGGCGTCTGGGGCTCCCTGTGTTTCCCCAGTTTCCTTCCCGGTTTCGTCGGGCAACGGCTCACCACCTGGCCCGAGGACCCCGACCTCGCGTTCGCGGCCATGCGCGCCTACAACGACTGGCACCTCGAATCCTGGTGCGGCGCCGCCCCGGACCGGTTCATTCCCAACCAGATCACCTGGCTGCGTGATCCGGTGACCGCGGCCGAAGAGATCCGCCGCAACGCAGCCCACGGCTTCAAAGCGCTCACATTCTCCGAAGCGCCGGAGAAACTCGGCCTGCCGTCGCTGCACACGGGCTACTGGGATCCCATGCTCGCCGCGTGTGAGGAGACCGAGACCGTGGTGTGTCTGCACGTGGGTTCGTCGGGCACGTCGCCGATGACCGCGCCGGACGCGCCGCCCGAGACGATTGCGGTGTTGTTCTTCGCGTACGGCATGTACGCGGCGGTGGACTGGCTGTACTCGAAGATCCCGGTGCGCTTCCCGAAGTTGAAGATTGCACTGTCCGAGGGTGGCATCGGGTGGGTGGCCGGACTCATCGACCGCCTCGATCACTGCTTCGAATACCAGCTCGGATACTTGCCCACCTGGCGCGACGTCGACCGCTCCCCCAGCGACGTGTTGCGACGCAACTTCTGGTTCTGCGCGATCGACGACACCTCGGGGTTTCTCACCCGCGATGTCATCGGCGTGGATCATCTCCTCGTCGAGTCCGACTATCCCCACGCCGACTCCACCTGGCCGGACACGCAGCCGCGGCTGCGGGAGCAACTGCGCGGGGTGTCGGACGCCGATGTCCGCCGGATCTGTTGGCGGAATGCGGTCGAACTGTTTCGATTGTCCACCCCACCCGAGGCCAAACCGTGACCCGACGGACGCCAGCCGTTCCATTCGTGATCGCGACCGTCGCGATCATCGCGACCGCGGCCGCCCTCGGGGGCGCACCGACGGCGACACCCGCCGGGGCGGACCGACCGCGCGTCTCGTTCGAGCGCGACCACGAGCTGCCGGCACTCCACGCAACCCGCGGTGACGCGCCGGCGATCGTCGACGCCACCGGGCGTCAGGTGACCCTGCGCGGCGTCAACGTCAACTCGCTCGGTGACTACTACCAAGCGGACTCGACACTGCCCACGGTCGTCCCCGTCACCGACACCGACTGGGCCACGATGGCGGCGCGTGGATTCAACGTCGTGCGGCTGCTCGTGTCGTGGTCGTCGCTCGAGCCGCGTCCGGGGCACATCAGCCGTTCGTACCTGCGCCGAGTGCACCGCGCCGTCGACGCCGCGCGCGACCACGGCATCTATTCGGTGATCGACATGCACCAGGACGCGTGGGGTAAGGCGATCGCGTCGCCGCGCGGGATCGAATGTCCGCCGGGTCGCCGGCCGGCGATCGGCTGGGACGGCGCACCCGCCTGGGCCACCCTCACCGACGGCGCCGATACCTGCACGGCCGGGAGTCGGGAGGACAGTGCCGCCGTCCAATCCGCGTGGGACAGCTTCTACGCCGATCGCGACGGCATCATGACCCACCTCGTTCGGGTGTGGGGTGCCGTGGCGCGCGAGTTCCGAGCCGACCCCGCGGTCGTCGGGTACGACCTGCTCAACGAACCCAATCACGGCGCCGATCCGAACTTCCTGCCCCGGCTCACGCACTTCTACCGCCGCGCCATCGCCGCGATCCGCGCCGCCGAGAACGGTCGCCGCGGCTTCCACCACATCGTGTTCTTCGAGACGACGGTCTTCGGCGTGGCGGTGCCCGCCGACTTCACTGCCGACACCAACATCGTGTTCGCCCCCCACAACTACGGCGAATCGATCGGCGGGCTGCCCCTCGCCGCCATCTTCGACTACTTCCAATCCCTGGCCACCGGTTACCGGACCGCGATGTGGATCGGCGAGTACGGCTGGTTCTCTGAGCCCACCGTCGCCCAGGAAAAGCTCGGACGGTTCGCGGCCAAGGAAGATGCGTTGCTGACCGCAGGCGGAGCGTGGTGGCAATGGCGACAGGCGTGCGGCGACCCGCACAGTGTGGCGGTTCCCGGCGGCACCCCGGACCCGGTCCTGATCCACTTCCAGCGCAACCGCTGCCCGGGCGACCAGAACCTCGGCGTCGTTTCCGAATGGGCCTGCACCGGGCGCCCGTATCCGCGCTTCGCACCGGGTCGGCTCACCCATCGCAGTGCCGACTGCACCGGCAACGCTCGGATCGAGGGCGCCACCTCGCACGCCGGCATCCTCGAGCTCTGGTACCCCGGCGCGGCAAAACCGGTCGTCACGGGATCGAACACCACACGCGTCCGCCACCGTCGGGTGGACGGTGGCTGGATCGTCACGGCTCGGGTGCGTGCGCACTACGCGCTGTCGGCCACTACCACGTGACCCTGTCGGAGATCGTCGCGGTCCACGCGCGCACGCAACCGAACGCGCCCGCATTCCTCGGCCACGAGTCACTCACGTGGCGCGAGTACGACGCGCGCGCCAGCGCGTTGGCGATCGGGTTGACGATCCGGCATCCCGAACGCGGGACCCGGATCGCGGTGCAGATGCCCGACGGTCCGAACGTGCACGTGATGTATCTCGCGGCCGAGCGGGCCGGACTCGTGGTGGTGGGCATCGGCCCGCGCGCGGGCGCCCGGGAAGTCGACCACCTCGTCGGCGCCACCGAGGCCGCGGAGCTGGTCACCGGCCTTCCCGTTCCCGACGAATTCGCGGGTGCGCCACTCGACCCGGAACGCGCGTTCTCGGCCGACGAGCTGTGGTTCCTGAACTCGACGTCGGGCACCACCGGGTTGCCCAAGATCGTCATGCACCATCAGGCGCGCTGGTTCGCGTTCCACGAGTTGGCGCGCGCCACCGGCGCGCTCACCGAGCGAGACGTCTTCATGAGCGTGCTCCCGGCGCCGTTCGGCTTCGGTCTGTGGACCGCGCACTTCACGCCCGCGATCCTCGGCGCGCCGTGCGTTCTGCTGGACCGATTCTCGCCCGAGGCCACGCTGGCCGCGATCGAGACTCACCGCGTCTCGGTCCTGGCCGCGGTGAGCACCCAGTTCGTGATGATGCTGAACTCACCCGCGATCCGCCACCACGATCTGTCCGGTCTGCGGGTGCTCTACACCGGCGGTGAGATGGTGCCATACGCGCGCGCCGTCGAGTTCGAGGCCGAGACCGGCGCGCGCGTTTTGCAGTTCTACGGGTCGAACGAAACCGGCGCGCTGTCGGCCACCCGGCTCACCGACGACACGGACACCCGGCTCCGCACCGCCGGTCACGTGCTGCCCGAGATGGCGGTCCGGTTGTTCGATCCCGATTCCGGCGCGGACATGACCGCGTCCGGCGGACCCGGCATCGCCGCGTGTCGCGGTCCGGTGACGAGTCTCGGGTACTACGACGACCAGGGCGCGAACGACGAACTCGTCCCCGCCGACGGCTGGATGCGCACCGGTGACCTCTGCACGATCGATCCCGCCGGAGTCCTGACCGTCGTCGGACGGACGTCGGACTTCATCATCCGCGGCGGCAAGAACATCTCGGCCGCGCAGGTGGAGGACGAAGTGGCCGCGCATCCGGCGATTGCGTTGTGCGCCGCCGTGGGCACGCCCGATCCGGTGTTCGGCGAACGGATCTGCGCCTACGTGGTGCTGCGCGCCGATGCCCCCGCACCGACGCTCGACGATCTGCGCGCCCATCTCGACGCGCAGGGCGTCGGCAAGGAACTCTGGCCCGAGCGTCTCGTGGTACTCACCGATGATCTTCCCCGCGCGTCAGGCGGCAAGATCGCGAAGGCCGCCCTCCGCGCCGACGCCGCACGGCGCTACCACATCGCGTCGAGCAGGGCGACGATCGATTCG
>JANPMG010000119.1:0-10406 GCA_031422675.1 Acidimicrobiia bacterium
TCTGATCCGACGGTCACGGGACTTCACCCGGTTGATGGCGCAGCTCGACGGCGCCGCGACCCTTGGGCTGCTCGATCCCGAGATCGAGTTCGTCGACCACCGCCCGCTCGGACTCGGGACCACGGGCATCGACGGCGTTCGGAGCATCGTCGCCACCCGCGCCGAGCAGGTCACCGAGGACGTCTCGTACTTCCGGACGCTTTCGGTCCGCGGCGACGCGGTCCTCGGCCTGCTCGATTCACGTGGGGTCGACGAGCACGGGACCGCCGCGCTCTACGAGATGTACTGGGTGTCCCGGTTCGCCGCCGGGAAGGTCGTCTGGAACGGCTGGTACGACCTGGCCGACCACGCCGCGGCGCACGCCAAGTTCGAAGAGCTCGCCGCCGAGACTCGCACGCCGTACATCGACAACGCCGTGGTCCGGCTCCTCGTGCGCGGCAGTTGGCTGGAACGGTACGACCCGACCCATGATCACGCCGCCGACTTCGCCGAGGGCATCAGCTTCGAGGATCACCGCTCCGGCGTCTCGCTTCCACCGATGGACGGCGTCGACCCGGTCGTCGCCAACATCGATGCAGTGAACGAGGTGTTCGGGCCCACCGACTTCGAACCCGTCGCAGTGCGGGGCGACCACCTGGCGTTGGTGTGCACGCGAACAACGTCAGAGTCCGGCTTCGAGCTCACGTCGGCCATGACCTTCGAGACCGACGGCGACGGCCAGATCCGCCACATGGTGTCCTTCGACGACGACGACCTCGCCGGCGCGCTCGCAGCGCTCGAAGCCCGCTACGCCGAGATCCGCACCGACGAGCCGAGTCCGGTCGAACAGGCAGGGGCCGCACTTCGCGCTGCCATCGGGCGCCGGGACCGCGATGCGTCCGCCGCCTGTTTCGCCCCCGACTTCGCGACGGTCGACCACCGGACCCTTGGGTTCGGTACCGCCAACCGTGCCGAGTTCCTCGAACGCCGGCGGGCCATGGCCGAGGTCATCCCGGACAGCAGTCAGATCTTCACGAAGCAGTACAGCCAGGGCCACGCCGGCATCGTCGTCGTCTACCTCGCGGGCACCACCGCCGAGGGCAACGAGTACGACTGGCACTACGTCAGCGTCGTGGTGGCCGATGAGCGCGACCTCATCAGCCGCATGGAGTACTTCCCCGACGACCGGTGGACCCAGGCCCTCGCCCGTTTCGACGAGCTCGCGGCCGAACCCGACTGCCAGGTCCTCGAGAACCGCGCGACCGCAGCCTCGCAATGCGCCCGAGACTCCGCGTTGCGCGGCGACCGCGAGGCGACGCTCGATGCCTTCGCTCCCGACTTCACGCGGGCGGAGTACCGGGCGCGCGCGATGAGTCTCGAAGGGACGATGGGTCGGGAGATCTACGTCGACGGCATGCTCGCCGGCCCGGACGTCGGCCTCGCCACCTTCGATGCCTCCACCCTCGAGATCGCTGGCGACGACCATGCGCTCACCCACATCGTCTGGCACAACGGCGAAGGCTTCGGCCAGGAGTGGCTGTTGGTGGGCGAGGTCGACGAAGACGGCCGACTCCGACGGGTCGCCAACTTCGATCCCGACGACCGCGCCGCCGCGTCCGCGCTCCTCCACGATTGGGCGACGGAGCGACCGCCGCTCACCAACGGGATGTGGGAACGATCGATGGCGCGCAACGATGCTCTCGACCGCGGCGACCGGGATGCGGTGCTCGCCACGTACGCACCCGACTTCGTTCGCGAGGACCGGCGGCGGGGCGTCAACTTCGGCACTTCGAACCGCGAGGAGACCGTCGACGCGCTCCTGGCCGGCAATGACGTCGGCCTCGGGAACCGTTCAGCCACGCCTATCGAAACCGTCGGCGACCACTTCGCGCTCGTTGAGTTCCGGATGAGCCACAACGATGGGTTCGAGGTGGTGTACCTGCTCGCCCTCGAAGATGACGACGACGGCCGCCTCCGCCGCGCCACGAACTTCGACCTCGAAGACTGCGCCGAAGCGTCGGCACTCCTCCACCTCTGGGCCGCCGAGCGCGGCGAATCCCCATGAACTGCGACCGGGCCGTCGCCCCAAACCACTAGGAGCAAACATGATCGACCCACTCGCCGTCGTTGAGCAGTTCGGCACCGCCTGGGGTAATCACGAGCTCGATGCGTGTCTCGCAATGGTGACCGACGACTGCATCTTCGACGCGACCGGCCCCCCGCCCGATGGCACGCGCTGCGAAGGCAAGGACGCGATCCGGACTGCCTGGCAACCGATCTTCGAGAACCGCGCCAGCAACTTCGAGGCCGAGGAGACCTTCGCCGCCGGCGACCGAGTGATCCAACGCTGGCGCTACTCGTGGGGCGACGGTCACATCCGCGGCGTCGACATCTTCCGAGTTCGCGGCGGTCTCGTGGCCGAGAAACTCTCGTATGTGAAGGGCTGATCAGCCTCACCAACGAGCACCTTGAGCACCATTGTTCAGTTTTCTTTTCTGATCTCCGCGTCAAGGGACCGTCATCGATGACCGATGAGTCCATCAGTGAGAGACCAAACGGGTTGCGCCCGCAACTCGCCGGGAACGTCTGCGCGAGTCCGAGTTCGGACTGCGGCCGCCCGTTCAGCAGTGGTCCTCGGGCTCGTCGCGGTCACGATCCTCGGGGCATCCTGCGGATCCGGCTCCGGGTCCGCCTCCGCACCGGCGGGTCGGCCCACGCTCGACATCGAGCTCCGCGATTTCGCGGTGCGCCTGGATCGGATCCACCTGAGGCCGGGCCGCACCGAGATCAACATCGAGAATCTCGGGCCGACCATGCACGAGCTGGTGATCTCGCGCACGCGCCTAGCGATCCCGGAACTACCGATGGACGGGAGCGGGATTCGCCTGGACGAAGGCGCGTCGTCCCTGAAGCCGGTGCTCGACATCAGCGACGTCGACCGGCTCGAGCGCCGCCGCCGGGTCGTGGACCTCTCCCCCGGGCACTACGTCGTGTTCTGCAACATCCCCGGTCACTTTCTCGGTCGAATGTACGCGGAGCTCAACGTGAGCCCCGCCGAACGGACCGCATGAGACGCATCCGTATCCCGCACATCGCGGCCACAGTCTTCGTCGTACTGGTGGCGGGACTCCTGATACTCAACGCGGTTGCGCTCGAACGTCAGCGGTCGAACGCAACGACCATCACCGTCGCCGCGCATCAGCAGGCCCTTGCGGACCGCTATCTGGCCGATGTCGTCCTGGCCGCTCAGGGCACGAAGTCGGACCCTGACGCCACGATGAAACTCCTGCTCGCCGTCGAGACGTCGCTCCGCAACGGCGGGCCGGTGCCCGCACTGCAGGGCTCGCCGGACGGCGTGATCACGATCCCACCACCCGATCACGAACACGTCCGGGCGAAGCTCGCCGGACAACTCTTGGTTGCGCAAACTCTTCACGAGCAAGGCCAAGCGTTCCTCCGTCTCGCACCGGGGGACCCTCGGCGCGCGTCACGGTTGCGCCAGCTCCGGGTGACGGCCGCGCAGTTGGGATCGACCACCCGTGACGTCGTCGGCGAGATGACCGAGGAGTCGAATCAGAGCGTGGATGGCCTCGTACGGATGGGAGTGTGGCTCGGCGGTATCGGCGTCGCCGCGGCGCTCGGGATTGCGGCACTCTTCCAACGGATGGCGACGCGCGGCGCGTCGGCGCGGTTCCAGTCGCTGGTCACCAACGCCACGGATCTGGTGCTCACGACCGACCGGGATCGAGCCATCACGTTCGCCAGCCCGTCGTCCGCGCACGTCCTCGGACACCCGCCCGAGGCACTGGTCGGGACCGCGATCGACGACTTCATCCACCACGACAGTCAGCTTGTCCTCACCACCGAGCTGGCCACCATCCTCGATACTCCCGGAGCCTCGACCACCATGGAGTGTCGCGTCCGTCACGCCGACGGCCGCTGGCTCGACCTGCGCACCAGCGCCACGAACCTTCTGCTTGACCCGACGGTCCGAGGTCTGGTGTTCAACGCGTACGACGTGACCGAACAGAACCGACTCATCGACGAGCTCGCTCACAAAGCGTTCCACGATGATCTCACGGGCCTCGCCAACCGCGCGCTGCTCCGTGACCGACTCGAACACTCACTTCAGCGCTCGCAGCGATCCGCCGCGACGGTGGCGCTGCTGTTCTGTGATCTCGACGGGTTCAAGATGATCAACGACTCCCTTGGCCATGAGGCGGGGGACATGATCCTCGTCGAAGTCGCCCGACGCCTCGAGCAACACGTCCGCGATGGCGACACCACCGCCCGGCTCGGTGGTGACGAGTTCGCCGTCTTGGTCGATGCACCCGGCCCAGACGATGAGCGCCTTCTGGCGCGTCGTCTGCTCGACGTCCTCCGCGAGCCGTTCCACGTCAACGGTCAGGAGGTCTACATTCGGGCGTCGATCGGCATCTCCGACAACCGCGAGCAAGTCCGCGACGCCGAGGAAATGCTGCTCTGTGCCGACATCGCGATGTACGCCGCCAAGGCGCGGGGGCGTGATCGATACGCGAGGTTCGAGGCATCGATGCAGAGCGAACTCGTGCAACGCCACGAATTGCACGACGACTTGCGACGTGCGCTGGACCACGCCCAGTTGTCCGTGCACTACCAGCCGCTCGTCGGCCTCGAACACGGTGAGATCCACGCGTTCGAGGCGCTGCTGCGATGGACGCATCCCGAACGCGGCGCAGTCGGACCGGACGAGTTCATTCCTCTCGCCGAAGAGACGGGCCTGATTCTCTCGATCGGCGAGTTCGTGCTCCGCGAGGCATGCGGCCAGATCATGGAGTGGCGCCGCGAGTTCGACGCCGACTTCAGCATCAGCGTCAACGTCGCCGCTCAACAACTTCACGACGTGGGCTTCGTGCCCCTCGTGCAGAACGTCTTGACCCTCACGCAGCTGCCGCCGAGCAGTTTGGTACTCGAACTCACTGAGACGACTCTGCTCTCGGACACTGTCATCGTGCAGCAGCGGCTCCGCGAGCTCAAGGCGCTCGGTGTCGAGATCGCGATCGACGACTTTGGAACCGGCTATTCATCGCTTGCATACCTGAGCACGTTCCCTGTCGATTTCCTGAAGATCGACAAGTCGTTCATCGACGAGCTCCGCAACGATGCGCAGCAAGGACACGTCATGGTCCGGTCCATCATCGGCCTCGGCCACAACCTCAGCTTGCAGGTGGTTGCCGAAGGCATCGAAGACTCGGACCAGCTCGATGAGCTCCGAGCATCAGGCTGCAACATCGGACAGGGTTACATCTTCTCTCGACCGCTCGAGCCCGCGGCCGCCGCCGTGGTCATCGCCGAACATCGCGCACGGACCGGGACCTTGGCGACGCAGCCCGGCTGACCAGTCTGACCGTCAGGCGCGCCGAGGTTCCCGGCGGAACCGGCGTGCTGATTGCCGCCGACAGCGAACCCGGGCCTGGGAGGCCTACACGTGGCGGCCGAGGAACGCGGCGAGGCGATCAGCATTGCTCGCGCCGTCCGGCGCAGTCTGTTCCGGTCCGAACACCGCGCCGTCCTCGGAGCGGAACGCCGGCGCGATCGCCTGCTTCGCACCTTCGAGCAGCTGCGCCGCCAGGTCCGGCGCGAGGTTCGTGTCCTGCCCGGTCGCCTTGGCGAGGTCCCAACCGTGAGTGAAGGTGTCGGTGGCCGCCAGACCGGCGAATGCCGCACCCGGCATCGGTCCGAACGGGAGGGTGAGCATCTTCTCCATCACGCCATCGGCTTGGAACGCGGCCACGCAGCGCTGCGTCCCACTGTCGAACGCGGCGAGATAATCACCGCTGGCCGCGTCAGCGTCGTCGCCCGACGGTGCCGATCCGGACGCGCCGGACGCGAAGAAGTCCTGCGCGCCGACGATGTGGTTGATGAGGTCGCTCACCGTCCACTTCGCGCACGGCGTCGGCTGACTCAACTGGTCTGGGGTCACGCCGGTGAGTACCTGGCGGGTCGTGGTGATGGCGTGCTCGAGCGGGGCCGTCGACATGGGTCTCCTTCGGTGGGGTCCGGGAAACGTAGCTCCCGAGCCCCATAGTTGCGCCGGGCGCGGGTCGGGTGAGCGGAACCGGGGCCCGTAGCCTGCGCCGCGGTGATCCTGATCGACGCACATGACCTTCGTGCCACCCGGCCCGATCGGCCCCTGTTCGTCGACCTTTCCTTGACGCTGCGCCGCGGCGACCGCATCGGTGTCGTCGGGCTCAACGGCTGCGGCAAGAGCACGCTGCTCACCATGCTCAGTGGCGAGCGGGAACCCGAAGCCGGCATCGTTCGACGCGGGCGCGGCGCGCGCATCGGCGCGCTCGCTCAGCTGCCCGTCCTTGCGCCCGGCACGGTGCGCTCAGTGGTGTGCGCCGGTCTCGACGGCAACGAGTGGCAGGGGCTGGCCATGTTGCAACAGTTGGGGATGGCCGGCCTACTCGATGTCTCGACCGACGGGCTCTCCGGTGGCCAGAAGAAGCGCGTGGCACTCGCAGCCCTTCTGGCCCGCGAGTGGGACGCGCTCATTCTCGACGAACCGACGAACCATCTCGATCTCGATGCCATCGCCTTGCTCGAGGAATGGATGGCCGCGTTCGCCGGGGGCTTGATCCTCGTGACCCACGATCGCCACGTGCTCGATCGCGTCACCACCAAAGTTCTGGAGATCGACCGCGGTGCGGGGTACATCCACGTGCCGGCGAATCGGACCGCGGGCTCCGGCTATGCCGCGTATCTCGCCGCTCGGGTCGAGCGCGAGGAGCACGCCGCCGCCGCGGAGCAGACGCGCAAGAACCTCGCCCGCCGCGAGTTGGCGTGGCTTCGGCGCGGCGCGCCCGCGCGGTCCACCAAACCGAAGGCGCGCGTGGACACCGCCACGGCCCTCATCGCCCGCCGCGCCCCCGCGAACGCGCGGGAGGGTGACATCGGACTGTCCCTGGGGAGTGCGCGGCTGGGTTCGCGCGGGGTCGAACTCCACGGCGTCGGCTTCTCCTGGCCGACACCCAGTGACGGCGCCGACCGAGAATCGTTGCGCGTCCTCAACGGCGTCGATCACGCCTTCGAGCCCGGAGACCGCGTCGGTGTCGTCGGTCCGAACGGCGCCGGCAAGAGCACGCTCCTCGACCTGATCGCCGGCCGCTTGGCACCGTCGGTGGGGGTGGTGGACATCGGGGCGACGGTCAAGGTGGGCTACTACGACCAGCTCGGACGCGAGCTCGACCTGACCCAGCGAGTCCGGGACGCGGTCGCGGGAGCCAAGGGGGAACCGTCGATCGCGGACATCACGTTGATGCGTCGGTTCTGGTTCGACGGCGACACCCAGCTCGCGCCGATCGGCACGCTCTCGGGGGGCGAGCGGCGCCGGTTGCAACTGCTGCTGACCCTGATCGAACAACCCAACGTGCTCCTGCTCGACGAACCGACCAACGATCTGGATCTCGACACCTTGCGCGCACTCGAGGAGTTCCTCGACGATTGGCCCGGGATCCTGGTGGTGGTCAGCCACGACCGCGTCTTCCTCGATCGCACGGTCAACGAGGTGTTGGCCATCGACGGTCACGGTCACGTCGCGGAGATCCCGGGTGGGGTTGCGGGGTGGCTCGCGCAACGAAGTCTCCGATCGGCCCCAGTTTCGCCCGCGGCGCTCGGTTCCAATCGAGCGGCCGCCAGCGCAACCCTCAGCGCGGCACCGAAGCCGGTGTCGAAGAAGAGTCCGAGCACACTGCGCCGCCAACTCGGCGTGGCCGAGCGCGAACTCGCCGCCGCGATCGCCGCTCGTGACCGCGTCCAGGCGCAGTTGAGTGAACCGGGCATCGATCACGTGGCGATGGCGCGGCTCGGCTCCGAACTCCTCGCCGCTCAGACCCGCGTGGACGCCACCGAGGAGCGGTGGCTCACGCTCGCCGATCAGGCCGAGTCGCTCGGCATGGAGTTCTGAGCACCGCTTCGGGCCGAGCCGCGCTACTTGACAATTACCGAACACTCATAGATACTCCGAACAATGTTAGGACAACCGACTCGTGATCGGCGGGCCGAGCGCCGGGCGAGTACGAAAGCCGAAATCCTCGAGGTGGCGTGGCAACAGGTCCGGGCCGACGGCCTCGCCGCCCTGTCGATGCGTGATCTCGCCCGAGCGGTGGGCATGCAGGCGCCGTCGCTCTATGGCTACTTCGATTCGAAGTTCGCGATCTACGACGCGATGTATGCCCAAGGCGCCCACCAATTCGTGGCTGCCCAACCCACCATCGACGCCGGTGAACCGCTCGCGGCCCTCAAGGTCATGGTCCACTACTTCGTCGAGTTCTGCGCGGCCGACGCGGCCCGATACCAGCTCCTGTTCCAACGGACGATCCCCGGATTCGAGCCGTCGCCCGAGTCGTTCAAGATCTCCCAGGACAGCCTCGCCGAACTCGGCGGACACCTGAAATCGCTCGGCGTTCGCGACCCCGAGATGTTGGACCTGTTCACCGCACTGGGCACCGGTCTGGCCGACCAACAGATCTCCAACGACCCCGGCGGCGACCGCTGGATCCGGTTGATCGACCGCGCCGTCGAGATGTTCTTCGACCACATCACGAAGCCGCGCTCGGGCCCGAGCGCGGACCCAGACCGAGCCGCAAACACCGCCACCGACGAAGGGTGAACCGATGACCACCATCAGCGCCGACACCATCCCCGCGATCGGTCGCGCCGAGGCCGAGCGCCTGGCCCGCACCGAATACGAACGGGTCGCCGATCAACTCCGGGCGTTGACCCCCGCCGACTGGCTGGCACCGACCGAGTGCCCGTTGTGGAACGTGCGCGCGATGGCGGGCCACACGGTGGGCATGATGAGCGACTTCACGTCACTCCGACGGGTGATGCGCCGGATGAGTTCGGCGGCGAAGGCGGCGAAGGCGGTCGGCGGTCCGATGGTGGACAGCATGACCGCGCTACAGGTCGCCGAGTTCGCCGACCACTCTGCCGACGAACTCGTCGGATGCATCGATGCCACCGGTCCGAAGACCGCGCACTGGCGCGTCACCGCGCCGTGGCTGCTCCGCCGAATGCCGATCAAGGAGGAGGTGGGTGGACAGCCGGAGACGTGGCGAGGCGCTTACCTCCTGGACGTGATCCTGACCCGCGATCCGTGGATGCACCGCGCCGACATCGCCCGGGCGACGAACACCGAGCTCGATCTGCGGCCGGAACACGACGGGCGCATTGTCGCCGATGTCGTCGCCGAGTGGGGTCGACGCCACGGCCGGCCGTTCGACCTCGTGCTCACCGGACCTGCCGGCGGCCACTTCGTTTCCGGTGAGGGTGGCGCCGACGGCGATCGCGGCGAGACCTACGAACTCGACGCCGTCGAGTTCTGTCGAATCGTGTCGGGCCGCGCCCAAGGTTCCGGCCTACTCACCCAGGAGGTTCCGTTCTGATGGAAACCCGAGTCACCGAAGTCGCGGCCGGCATCCACCAACTCACCACCGTCGTCGACGGCGCACCCGTCGCCTTCAACCAATACCTGATTGCCGCGGCCGAGCCGTTGCTGTTCCACACCGGAATGCGCGGTCTGTTCCCATCGGTCTCCGCGGCGGTCGAGCGCGTGCTCCCGGTCGAGTCATTGCGGTGGATCGGCTTCGGACACGTCGAGGCCGACGAGTCCGGTGCGATGAACCAATGGCTCGCGCAGGCGCCGGGCGCGACCGTCGTGCAGGGTCAGATCGGTTGCATGGTTTCGATCGACGACCTCGCCGATCGGCCGCCGCGTGCACTCGCCGACGGCGAGACGCTCGACATCGGTGGCCACGAGGTGCAGTGGCTCGACACACCCCACGTCCCCCACGCATGGGAGGCGGGGATGCTCTACGACGCGACGACCAAGACGCTGTTCTGTGGCGATCTCTTCACCCGCTTCGGTGAGTTCGAACCGACGACCACCGACGACATCGTCGGTCCCGCCGTTCAGGCCGAGGACGACGCGCCCGGCTCGCTGTCACTCCACCCGTCGAGTGGCGCCACCATCCGGCGGCTTGCCGAGCTGCGCATCGACACGCTCGCACTCATGCACGGACCGGCCTACACCGGCGACTGCCGCGCCGCGCTGATCGATATCGCCACGGACTTCGACCGCCGGATCGCCGCGCTCGGCTGAACGTCCCCCGCACCGACGACCTCGAGGTCCGCAGTGACGATGTCTTCACCGTCGACGGCGAGGAGCGCCGACGGGGTGACCGTCACATCGCGTGTCCTGGCGACGGACCGCCTCACGTTGGTTCGAGGAACCGACCTGCTCGCACCGTAAACAGTCCGGTGCGACGAGCACGGACTACGTTTTTCCGACCCTCGAGTACGGAGATTGGGCACGGTGGCGACGAAGTCATGGGAGACCGATTACCTCGTCGTGGGTGCGGGCGCGATGGGCATGGCCTTCACCG